>JAISDJ010000279.1 GCA_031264865.1 Tannerellaceae bacterium
TTCGCTAATAGTTGTATGAATTGGCGTGAGGTCTTGCATCTCTACTTGTACGGATACAAACCATCTGTCGGCTTTGCGGCTAACAACAGCGCTTATAATTTTGCCGTCAAATCGCAATCCTTCGGTAATTCTAACAAAACCAAGATTAGGGATTTTGATTTTATCTCTGTCTATTCTAAACTGGTCATTCGACAACGAAAAACTGTCATGACGACCTTTTTTCTTGAATTCTGGAAACTTTGCGCGTTTAGCAAAGAAGTTACGGAACGCTTTATTTAAACCATCTTTTATTGCTAACTGTGGGGCGCATTTTGTCACTTCCAACATCCACGGAAATTCTGTATGTTTTATTGTATTTAGACGCTTTCTCAATATACCTTCGTTTACTTTTTCGCCCGCTTCGTAAAGTTTTTTCCATCCTGCCAATGCCCAATTATAAGCAAATCTGGCAACTCCGCAAGCCTTTGTAAAATATGTTCTCTGCTTGTTATTCGGGTCAAGTCGTATTTCGTGCCCTAAAATCATTTCTCGTCCACCACCTAGCAAAGATTAATTCCGCGCCAAAACGCAACAAGCTATCTAAGCTTTTCATCTTTATCCCATCTGCGCAATGTTGTTATGGACACACCTAATATTTCCGGCGCTTCACCTATTGTCACTAATCTATTCATATTGGATATTATTGCATAGGTTTAGTTAGATGTTAAGTCAACTGTACAAACTCCGACATCGAGGATAGTATCCTCTGGCTTTGGCTTGACCGTCGCTATTAAGTGGGCAAACATCTTTTTCCGAGCGTTCCAGATTATCTTTGGTATAAGCGGAAACTTGTCCGCAGTGCCGTATTGTATGAAATCTGCCAATATAATTCTCCTTCAAAAACCGTTTGATAGCCACTTTATCCAGTGTTAGCGCATCCCGCAAACGCATACTTCGTACACCATTGTATATGTCTTCTTTACATATTGCAACCATTTTCGCCAGCCAAAGGCGCATATTTATCTGGTCTATCGAGTGATTCCGCATAACTGTAAAATCCTTCTCTGGGTGCTTTTAACAACTCACAAAAGAACGGTAGTTTGAGCTCACTGGTCACATTTGCGCTTCATTGAAACAAGCGTTTGGACTATCAGATACATATCATTAGCTTTCCCATGAAATACGTTCAATCGCTAATCCTAAATCCCTGCCGTCTTCGGCGCCATGATTAACAGGGTTCCAAGTGTCCGTTTCAAGTGTAAAGGTATGCGTAGTAGAATCAACCATTTGCTCCTTTAGCATTTCAAATGAAATGATGCCATTGTAATTAGTGGAATTAATAGTGCCCAAGTAAATAGTTTCACCTGTTGGTTCATAAATTATAGTGCATTTCAGTTCATTCCCATTATCAAAAACATACGCCGGGATGTATTGCCTGTATGAAATTGTAATAGTTTGTCCGACGTCACTACTAAGAGGCAGAGTGAAACTTGATTTGTTTTTAGACCACGCAAAATCATTCTCGATACCCCAAAAATCATGGATAAAGGCTTGATAACGCGGTATAAACATCAACTGCTTTGATTTTGACAATGCAGTCAATAAGTCTCCTGTTTTATCAACTTTAATGTCCGCCCTGCCAAGACTAGCCTTTAATGGCATTACATAGCTATACGGTGAACGAGGGTGAGGAAAAAATTTCACATAGTTTTCTATAACCGCAATTGTATCATCATTAGTTTCACTGCCCCCTGAGATATAAATGTTGAAGAACCGCTTGTCCGAAAGTTCAATTTGTAATGAGTTAATTGTATCATCACTTAAAAAACTCGGGATTATCATTTTGTCTGTGGTTGCTTCTAGCGGTAAGTAAAGGCGCATTGTTGTGGCTTCATCCATCATTATGACGCTATCGTCGGGCATAGAATTAACTTGAGCTATTATTTTATGGAGGGCGGAGCTTTCTACGGTCGTCATATCCGTGTTTGTTATTACAAGATACGAAAAAGGCAATATGAATACAATGCTAACAGCAATAATTATTGTTCGCAATCTACGTTTAAGTCTATCAAGATAGTAAGAACCTAAAACAATAATAATTGGCACATAAGGCGTTATGTAGCGTAGCCAAGCAAAACCTTTATATATTTCAAGTCGCAGCACACAGGAATATATAAGAATCGTGTATATAAATATACCAACCATTACCATTTCAACTTCGCTGAATTTTCTCTTTACGTAAAATAAATTTATAGCAATTACCAGCATTAGCACCCATCCAGTAATTTCTGCATACGCAGCAAAAGTCAGATGGAATAATGACGCTAATATACCTTTTCCTCTATAATCAAGCGCATAATTTCCAACGTTAATGGTGGCATCACCAGATGATATTGCAATCCAGCGGTAAACAATAAGCGCCATTAGGGTTACTGTGGCAATAGCAACTGCCCACCGAGGAAGGGCTAATTTATTCAATAACGCTAAAGGTTTAACATTACGTACAGAAATCAAATATGAGATAAGGAGTACGATTATGGCTATCACGGAGGCTACTAAAAGAATGATGTCATAGCGTGCATAGATGATAGTTCCCAATTTACCGAACCCCTGACCGTTAGTGCCTGATAGCAACAAACCTGCGGCGTTACCGTAGTAATAACCATTCGAACTCAACGCGGCGGCAACAAAACTTACGACAAAACCCACAACAGAGCCCAGCCCCGAAAATAATATGGCTTTTTTGCCTTCTTGAGCGAATATTAGGTAAATAAACAATATGACTATCAGCGGCATTATTTCAACGAGCCGGATGTGCCAAAATCCGAACGCGGCAATAGGCAGCCACAGCAATCTTCGATTCACGCGATTATTGTCAGTCAAGAGATATAATAACCCAAAAGTCGGATAAGGTGTACACAAATCAACTGGGCGCATAGACACCCAGCCGCTCCAAAAACAAGGTGTCGCGTTCAGTGATTTCTGTTGACCACCTTTTAGTCAT
>JAISDJ010000320.1 GCA_031264865.1 Tannerellaceae bacterium
TCTCACCAAAGACAGGTCCAGAGTCGTCAGATCACCCGCCTGGGTAGCAATTACCGGACAATCATCCAGCGTCAACCGGGATTTCTTTTTTTTCTCACCACACGAAAACAGGAGAAACAAACATAAAGCCGTGTAAAAACAGATTACTATCTTCTGCATAATCAGTATTATTTATAGGTTACAAAATGTAGCTGTTGCATTCGGTTTGCAATATAGGTATAATCTTTTTATCTGTCATTACGTTTCATTTTTTTAATGGTAAAAGATTTACTTGGTTTATATAAATCACTTTTGTACATTTGCATCCTACCAAAATAGCAAGGATGAAACAATATGTAGAGTTGCTCGACCGGGTATTGAAGGAAGGTGTAGACAAAGAAGACCGGACGGGCACAGGGACGCGAAGTATCTTCGGACATCAGATGCGATTTAATCTGGAAGAGGGTTTCCCTCTGCTGACGACAAAGAAACTGCACTTGAAGTCTATCATATATGAGCTTCTCTGGTTTTTAAAGGGAGACACGAATGTGAAATTCCTTCAGGATAATGATGTACGTATATGGAACGAATGGGCGGATGCCGACGGTAATCTGGGGCATATATACGGATACCAATGGCGTTCGTGGCCGGATTATAAAGGTGGCTCTATCGACCAGATTTCAGAGGCTGTACGGATGATTAAACAATCGCCGGACTCGCGTCGGATTATTGTAAGCTCATGGAATGTGGGTGATTTGGAGAATATGAACCTTCCTCCCTGCCATACTTTTTTTCAGTTTTATGTAGCCAACGGACGGCTGAGCCTGCAAATGTACCAGCGCAGCGCCGATATCTTCCTGGGTGTACCGTTTAACATAGCGTCGTATGCCTTACTATTACAAATGATAGCGCAGGTTGCCGGACTGAAAGCCGGGGATTTTGTCCATACGTTGGGCGATGCGCATATATACAATAATCACCTTGAACAGGTAAAACTCCAATTAAGTCGAGAGCCTAAAATACTTCCCGTGATGGAAATAAATCCCCATGTAACAGATATCTTTCGTTTTCAATACGAAGATTTCACCCTGACAGGCTACGACCCTCATCCGCATATAAAAGGGGTGGTGGCCGTTTGATTATTTTACGAAAATTACAAATTACCTTTAAATTGTAAGCTTATGAGTATGATTTCAATTATCACAGCAGTTGACGAAAAGAATGCTATTGGTGGAAAAAACAAGTTATTATGGAACCTGCCTTATGATATGCAACGTTTCAAAGGTGCAACTACCGGCCATGCTGTCGTAATGGGACGGCGTACCTTCGAATCTCTTCCCAAAGGCGCTTTACCTAACCGGAAAAATATTGTACTGACAACTCTACCCCCGGAAAGTTTTATCGATATATTTGTTTGCAACTCCATGCAAGACGCCTTCGAACTTTGTGAAAAAGAAGAGGAAGTCTTCATGATTGGCGGCGCTATGATCTATAAAGAGGCGCTCCCATTAGCCGACAAATTATATCTGACACGCGTACATCACGTATTTGAAGACGCAGATATCTTCTTCCCCGAAATAAATTTCGACGAATGGGAAGAAATAATCGAAGAACGCGAATATCATCCTTCCGACGAAAGACACGCACATGCATACACGTTTCATACGTATCTTAGGAAGAAATAGTTAAAGGAGTCAAGGAGTAAGTAGTTAAGTAGTTGAAGGAGATGGAAAAGAACATAGAAAAGGGCCGGATGGAAAGAGGGGGAAAGAATATAGAAAGGAAAAAACGGACTTGTGTTCTTCTCCCTTCTTTTCTACTTAACTACTTTAACTACTCTAACTATTTTAACTACTTCTTCCTCTCTCTCCTTCTTTTTACAACTGCTTTGAGAGCAACACAAACTTCAAACGAAAATAGGATGGACGGCCTTCAGGCAATCGGTAATAGTGATACATCTCTACTGATAAAGTCGCTTATCAGCGAGATGAAAGGAAAACTTGATGTGGATGAAGACAGCTTTCCCAATCTTATAAAAGAAGTAGAAACCTATCAGGCTAAACAAACGGATACGGCAACGGTTGCTCTGCTACATTCAATGGTTGCCGAGATGTACAACCATTACTATCAGGTAAACCGATGGAAGATAGACCGTCGTATGCCAATTCAGGGATTCGTCCCCGATGATATAAGGGAATGGACGTCTAATCTTTTTACCGCCGGAATAGAAGAAAAGCTTACCGCTTCCTTATCACCCAAACAGTTGTTGTATCAAACGGAAACATTTGCGTTTAGTGATATTATGTCCGTTGGGCAAGAGCCACATCCTTTATATCCTACGCTTTATGAATTTCTTGCTTTTCGTGCGATTGATATCCGGCCTTCCTGTAAAATCTATCAAGACCTGATAGCTTACTACGAACAAAAGAACGATACAAAATCACTGATCCCGGTGCTTTTAGCTTACGGACAATACCAATACCGTAGCAACCATTCGCCCGAAGAAGAAGTGAAATACGAGGCATTTGTAGACAGCCTTATGAACGCGTACAAAGACAAACCATACGTTGTAGAAGTCGTACAGGCCAAACTTGAACTACTGAAAAACAAATCGTACAAACCGGAAACAACGGATTCTATCCGTACGCTTCAATATCAATTGTGCAAAGACGCCATAGCCCATTATCCGGATTACGAACGGATAGGACTTATCACAAACTGGTTGGCTGCAATGGAAGAACCCATTCTGCAAACACAAAGCAACAACACCGTATATCCCGGAAAGAACCTGGAACTGATTATTCATTACACCAATATATCCCATATAACCGTACAAGTCTATCGCAGTAAAAAAACAGTAGAAGACACCTTACCTTACCTATACAACAACGCGGATGAAAAGAAAAACACACTCGGCGAGTTAGTAAAGGAAATCTCTTTCACGCTTGAATTAAAAAATTCATACACGAGCGCAGATTCAAGTGTATCTATCCGTATGGACGAACCCGGACTTTATGAATATGTAATCACCTCTCCGGGCAAAGAGATAAAGATAAACAATCTGTTTAGCGTTACACGTTTAGCCGTTGCATCAAGGAACGCCCCTTCGGGAATAGCGGAAATATTGGTAACCGATTATCAATCCGGTAAACCTATCAGTGGCGCAACCGTTGATTATTACACAAACACCCGCAGTGCATTTACGAAGTCGGGCACGGTTAAAACCGGTAAAGACGGTTTGGCTGCCTTACCCAAAAGAGATGATATAAGAGCCTGTCAGGCCTATACAACCGGTGATGTTTCAGCTTTTGCAACAAGTGTTTATACCAGCAGTCGCAGCTATGATAACAATCAGGTGAATACAGAAGTGCGATTGCTGACAGACAGAGGTATTTACCGTCCGGGGCAAACCGTATTCTTTAAAGGAATTGTTTATACGAATGATAAAGACAATCCGCAAGTGGTATCGGGCAAACGTTTTGAAATAACACTTCGCGATGCGAATTACCGGGAGGTCGTTACTAAATCGTTTACCACGAATGAATATGGTTCCTTTACCGGAGAATTTACGTTGCCCGGCCAGGCGCTTACCGGACGATTTTCACTTGTTTCTCAAAACGGCTCCGTTTCCATACAGGTTGAAGAATACAAACGCCCGACTTTTACGATCGAACTGGATAAGATAAAAGACGAAGTAGCCTTTGGCGACGAAGTGACAATAACAGGTAAAGCGCAAACCTTTTCAGGCGTAGCGCTTCAACAGGCGGATATTACTTACCGTATTATAAAGAAACCGTTCTGGTTTCGTATCTATTATGGCGACAGAACAGAAGAACAGGTAGCTCAGGGAACGACAACAATCAATAACGACGGAACATTCTCCTTTACATTCCGTCCTGAGAAAAGCTACAATCATTTCCCCCTTTCGTTTCAAAGTTACGACATTAAAGTAACAGTAACCGATAGTAAAAACGAAACTCAGGAAGCGCTTTCTACCTTCTCTGTAGGCGATAGAAGCATTATTCTTTCTACCGACATAAAAGAACAAATGGAAAAAGAATCGGCTGTTGTAAAGATCAAGGCAATAACCCTCAACGGAGAAGAAACACCGTCGAAAGGAACCTACAAAATAGTAACCCTCGACAACACAAAAGAGATAAATCAATACCAAGAAGGAAAAGAGGTGGCCCAGGGTACATTCTCAACAGATCTAACAGTAGGGAAAGAAACGTTCGGCAAACTACCTTCGGGGCGTTTACGCCTTCACCTGACAGCTCAGGATAACAAAGGGCGTACGATAGAACATTCCGAAGACTTTATCCTGTATGGTAAACAAGATAAACGCCCGCCGGTCTTTACACATACATGGCTATTGGCCGGGAAGACCGATTGTTTGCCGGGAGAGGAAGCGAGCGTAGTATTCGGTACGTCCGATAAAGAAACTTATATCTTATACGAATTATTCACCAACGATAAAAATGTAGCACGTGAACGGATTGAGCTCAGTAATGAAAATCGTACCTTCCGGATTCCATTCCTCGAAAGTTATGGTGATGGCGTAACGGCTTCCTTTACGTTTGTAAAAGAAGGAAAGTTGTACACACAGCAAATGCCTATCCAAAAGCGGTTTCCCAGCAAGAACCTTACCATTAAGCCCGAAACATTCCGCGACCATTTACTGCCGGGAAGCACGGAAAGCTGGAAATTCCGGATACAGAACACCGATTCAACCGCTGCTTTAGCCGAAGTTTTGGCAGGGATGTATGATGCTTCGCTGGACAAGATAATGCCGTTTGCATGGTATTTCTCACCTACTACCTACCGTTCGCTCTATTACAGGCGTTTCTCTGAAGGAGGAGGGTTCGGCGTTCTTAGAGGATACGCCTCGCAACCTGCGAAAACGGAGAACGTGCTTTCACGTACTTACGCCCCTCTCGACTGGCAGGGTCTGTTAGACTTCAATATGGTATATGCGACGGAAAATATAGTTCCTATGATGGCAGGTGCGGCTCCAAGAATGAGATCTGCAGCAAAAGCAGCCCCTCTACAAGAAGTAGCCATTTTAGAAGATGCCGGCGCCGGAGGAGAAAAACCGGTTCCTCCTCCAACACAAGAAACGACGAACGCTCCTGTTCTTCGTATGAACTTCAATGAAACGGCCTTTTTCTTCCCCATGCTTACAACAGACAAAGAAGGAAATGTGTTTATTAGCTTTACCATTCCCGAAAGCAATACGACATGGAAGTTGCAGACATTAGCGCACACCAAAGACATAAAGTTCGGATTGTCTGCACACGAAGTAATCACTCAGAAGCCATTGATGGTACTTCCTAACTTACCCCGTTTCGTGCGGAACGGCGACGAGGTTAACCTATCCGCCCAAATCATGAATCTATCTGATAAAGCAACCGAAGGAGTGGCTCGCTTAGAATTATTCAACCCGGCTACCGACGAACCGATCGTATGCCTCTCCAAGGCGCAAAAACCATTTTCTTTACAAACGAAAGGTATAGAAACGGTTTCGTGGACGATTACCGTTCCCCCCCGACAGGATTTGCTGGGCATACGTATCATAGCCGATTCCGAAACCGGCAGCGATGGCGAACAACATGTATTACCCGTTTTGCCCAATGAGCTGTTAGTAACGGAAAGCACCCCGTTCTATCTCTTAAAAGAAGGTGAACAACAAATTAACGTATCCAACGGAAAATCATCAGACACACGTCGCCCTTATGCCATGACGCTTGAGTATAGCGATAACCCCGTCTGGTATGCCGTGCAGGCATTGCCTGCTATCGCCCAACCGGATGACGACAACGTTATTTCATGGTTCGCCGCATACTATAGTAACACGGTAGCCACCTCGATTGCTCAATCAAATCCACGCATCAAAAAAATAATCGGATTATGGACGGCACAAGGCGTAACGACCTCTACTCTCTTATCTAATCTGGAGAAAAATGAAGAGCTAAAGAATGTCTTGCTGCAAGAAACTCCCTGGGTATTGGACGCCCAATCGGAAACGGAGCAAAAACAACGCCTCTCTTTATTATTCGATATAAACAGAACCAACAGCTTACGGGATGCAGCGCTTAACGTATTACGCGAGCAACAACACGAATCCGGCGGATGGGGATGGTTCAAAGGATTTTATCCAAACCGCAACATGACGCTCTTTATACTGAACGGTATGGCGCAATTGGTACGTTTAAACGCCGCTCAATATGGCCAACAGGAGAAAGAGATGCAGATGAAAGCGCTCAACTATCTAGACAAATCCATCCGGCAGGATTACGACGCACTGGCAAAAGCAAAGCAAGTTTCCGACAGCTATATTCCTACTGCCGGACAAGTAAACTACCTATACGTAAGAAGCCTCTACCGTGATATTCCCGAAGGGGGAGACGCCCGCGAAGGCATCCGTTTCTTTACCAATCAGGCAGAAAAACACTGGCAGAAAGCATCTTTATACGAAAAAGGCCAGATAGCCCTGTTAATGCACCATAACGGTAAAAAAGACCTTGCCGCAAAGATACTTGCCTGGTTACGCAAAACAGCAACAACGTCTGATGAACAAGGTATGTACTGGGCAAACAATAAACGAGAAAATAACTTCTTCCATTCTCCTATTGATGTACATTCTTTATTAATGACAACATTCGAAGAAATAGGAACGGATACGGAAGAAACAGACCGCCTAAAGCAATGGCTCCTCAACCGGAAACAAACCCAAAAGTGGGAAACCGTACCTTCCACCGTAAACGGCATTTACAGTATTCTCTCTACCGGAACCGACTGGCTGGCCGAAGGAAATAAATCCGTTATTAAATGGGGTGATAAGACATTCGACGTATCTTCAGGCGAAACAGCCACAGGATATAGCAAAGAAGTAATCAGGGGAAATGAGATAACAACGGCCATGAATACCGTTGTTATCCACAAAAAAGGTAAAGCTCCGGCATGGGGCGCCGTTTACAACCAGTACTTTGAATCCATCGATAAGATAGAAAAACAAACCGGGCCATTGAACGTGGAAAAGAAACTATTCATCGAAACCAATAATGGCGTCCAACGGCAGATCACTCCGCTTACCCCAGGCCAACCTCTTCACATAGGCGATAAAGTAGTGGTAAGATTAACCATTCGTACAGACCGCGAAATGGAATATGTAAGTCTGAAAGATACCCGGCCGGGATGTTTTGAGCCGGCTTCACAAATTTCCGGTTATCTGTTCATGGATGGCCTTCTGTATTATCACGCCCCTAAAGACGCATCGGAAAATTTCTATTTCGACAGACTTCCCACAGGAACATACGTCCTGGAATATTCGGCATTTGTTTCACGGACAGGTATATACAGCGAAGGTATCGCCACCATCCAATGCCAGTACGCACCCGAATTTGTATCCCATACGAGTACAAGGACGTATCCCGTTTTCAAAAAGGACGTACCCTGTTTGTGAAACAGGCATACAAAATCCGTGTGGCTCTGTATATTCTGCGCATTCCATGTGTCATAATAGCTTTTTATCTTTATAATTTAAAACAGGAACTTCTTAATTAAAGATTATTATTAACTTTGCGTACTGAATGCTTAATTAAAAGTAAAAAGATGAAACAGATTATTTTTGTTTTTATGGTTATCCTGTTAGCTACAGGAACAGCACTGGCGCAAGAAGAAGGAGCGTCTATTGTTGTAACTGAAAATTCGTTTGATTTCGGTGATATCAAAGAAGCAGACGGAAAAGTATCGCACACATTTACAGTAAAGAACGAAGGTAATATGCCATTGGCTATTACACGTGTAATCGCCGCTTGTAAATGTACCTCTCCTTTTTGGACTCAAGAACCTATTGAACCTGGAAAAACCGGTGAAATTGTGGTAACTTACGATCCTAAAAACAGTCCGGGACCATTCGCTAAAACAATTTCTATATACAGTAACGGTAAAAGAGGAAGCTATGCTATAACCATTCGTGGAAACGTTCAATAATACAGTTTCCTACGGAATGTTCAAAGATCGGCTACTTGAAATTTTACTCTTATTCTTTCTGTCTTTTCCGGGAACAATGATTGCCCAGAACAATGCAGAATTTCATATTAATGAACCAACTCACGACTTCGGCGTAATTGCCGAAGCCGATGGTTTGGCAAGTCATACGTTTATCATTAAAAATACCGGTACTGATCCTTTAATTATCATCCGTGTTACGGCTTCTTGCGGTTGTACACGCCCCGACTGGACAAAATCGCCCATTGAACCGGGAAAGACCGGCGAAGTAACGATCAGTTACAATCCGAAAGGCCGTCCGGGGCCTTTTCTTAAAAGTGTTTCCGTACTTAGCAATGCTAAAAACCAACGTACACTTCTTTATATAAAGGGAAGCGTTACGTCTAAATCGGTAATTGCCACCCAGCCGACGATAAACTACCCTTACAACATCGGCCATTTAAAACTGCAAACAAAAACGATTCAATACAGCAGTATCCGTCCGGGAGAAACATCGGAAGAAAAAATACCTGTCAAAAACGAAAGTGAGAATCCATTAACTATCCATATAGGTAAATGCCCTGGTTATCTCACTGTAGAAGCAAAACCTGCTACTTTGAAACCCAATGAAACCGGGGAAATACACCTGTCGTTCAGTACGGATAAAGCCAAACGAATGGGACGCATCCATACGACACTGCCGGTAGAGATAGAAGACAGCGGAGATAAGAAAAATACAGTAGGAAAAATTGAGCTTGCAGCGAATGTAATTGATAACTTCACCAAGCTATCTGCTGCCGATAAAGCAAAAGCTCCTGCTATCCAATTCTCGTCTACATTATTGGACTTTGGGAAATTACCCGAAAAAAGCAGCACTATCATACCTTTTATCGGCGGAAGAAGTGGAAAAGAGTCAGAGACATTCGCCATCACGAATACGGGAAAATCTGTTCTTTCTATTTACAGTGTAACCTGCGATAATGAATTTATAGATATATCCGGAGGGAAAAAAGAGCTCAAACCCGGAGCTACCGTTGAATATAAAGTAAGTATCCGCTCCAAGGAAATCAAAACAAAGATAGAAACATTTATTCATGTGGTATGTAACGATCCCAACGGGCCTGTTCGCTTGATAAAAGTTACAGCAGAAAAATAAATCAAAGAATCCTTTCTTATGAAACATCCTGAAAACGACGACCTGTACAAAGGTTTGAAAGTAACGAAGGGCGTTGACAACGTCCCTACAGTTAATCCCTACCTGAAGAAAAGGCTCCAACGCAAAGAATATACACCTGCCGAGTTTGTAGCAGGCATACGGCAAGGAAATATTACGATCCTTAGCCAGGCTGTTACTTTAGTAGAAAGTTCCAAATACGAACATCAACAGATAGCTCAGGAAGTTATCGAAAAATGCCTCCCCTATTCGGGCAAATCTATCCGCGTAGGAATAACAGGCGTTCCCGGCGCCGGTAAAAGCACCTCGATAGACGCCTTTGGACTCCACATGATAGAGCAAGGGAATAAACTGGCTGTATTGGCTATCGACCCAAGCAGCGAACGTTCTAAAGGAAGTATTTTAGGTGATAAAACCCGTATGGAAGAATTGTCGCGCGAAAAGGATGCTTTTATTCGCCCTTCCCCATCTGCCGGCTCGTTGGGAGGGGTAGCTCGTAAAACAAGGGAAACGATCGTTTTATGTGAAGCTGCCGGGTTCAACACCATCTTCGTCGAGACAGTAGGCGTAGGGCAAAGTGAAACAGCGGTTCATTCTATGGTAGACTTTTTCTTACTAATCCAACTGGCCGGAACAGGCGATGAACTGCAAGGGATCAAGCGAGGGATCATGGAAATGGCGGATGGCATCGTTATCAACAAAGCAGATGGCGATAATATCGACAAAGCCAAGTTGGCCGCCAATCAATTTCGTAATGCATTACACCTTTTCCCGGCGCCGGATTCGGGATGGTCGCCACAAGTGCTGACCTACTCGGGCTATTATAAATCCGGGATTAAAGAAATCTGGACAATGATTGATGAGTACATCGCCTTTACAAAAAACAACGGTTATTTCGATCTCAAACGAAATAATCAATCTAAATACTGGATGTATGAAAGTATCAACGAAACCCTTCGGGATACCTTCTATCACAATCCCATTGTCATAAGCAGACTAAAAGAAACCGAACGGCAGGTTTTAAACAACGAGATCAGTTCTTTTATCGCTGCTAAACGCATGATGGATCTGTTCCTGGAAAATGTATCGAAGAAATAAATAACCCCAGCGCCTCTACTGTGCTAACGAGAAGCGTATACTTATGCCATAACTGGAGTTTGTTGTCGGATAAGAAGCGCTGGATACTAATGGTTCGTTAATCTGCAAATCATAGAATGCACGTAAGGTAAGGGCGCGGCTCAATCCATAATCGGCTGAAAATTGAACTGTTTTCGCTACATTTCCACTGGTCGCCTGGGAAGTAGCATCTTCCAACTTACGTATCAATGATTGCATCATACGATAAGAAAAGTCCATACGCACCGTTAAATCATTACTAAAGTTTTGGCTCGCTCTCCTCTTTAGTACCTTATTAAACTCCGTCAGTTTATATCCTAAGCCTACGATAAACTCTTTTGTATGGGATTCTACCAATTGATAGGAAGACACATTCAAGTTTAAATTCCGCGTTGTACGATATTCTGCACGGGCCGTTACATTATTTAAAAGCGTTCCGTCTACTCCTATCAGCGGATTAAATCCATCTGTAATACTTACCGAAGAGATATCATACGGAGAAGAAGGAGACGGGTTATTACTCAACACATCTCTTACAAACCCAAGCCCATCTTGTTCGGCATCTACCCAATTGAGGAACGAACTGAACGTGCCTACTGTATAATTAGCCCGGTATTGATGGCTTAACTGTATTGTCTTAAATGCCCTTCGTATCAACGGAATTTGTATCAACCCATCATAGGTAACACGCCAGTTGGGAAGCAAGGCGGCTAAAGAAGGGAAAGCCGACAAAGATATGCTGTTCGCATTTTTGCCTGTATAGGCAGCCAAGAATGCCGGGATCAATACGTCTGTTGAATTTTGGCTTATACCCCCATATCTTTCGGGATTATATTCTTGGCCTGCCGCCGTATGTCCTTCCAGAAAACCGGTACTGGGGTATTCTGTTCCGGCGTATTTGTTTTCAAGCCGGCGAGCAATGATTGTACGGTTATTCAAAAAATTATCAAATGTTTTCGACCGATATCCATTACCCAAATTACCCATACCTTCGAAAGCCGAACCGATGGCCATCGTAGTCATGCTGAAAGAACCTCCATATATCTCAGGCATACCGTTGTACATGTATTGTATTTCGGTATTACGGGTATCCGAACGAAGCGCGTTTAAATCAATTTTCAACCCGGGAAACGGTTCGAGATTCATACTAATGGTCAGCGTTTTTGCGCCATTGATAATAGCCGGATTCACATTAGTCTGCGCCATTACCAGCCAATCTTGTTCGGCTAATTCATCTATATATCCCCTTCTTACCGAACCGAACGCAAATCCGAGTCCCGGAGTAAATGCGCCATTCAATCGCCCTTGTCCGAAAATATCGCCGATTTCCGGACGAAAACCGGGTACCATCATACCATCCGTCATCGCATATTGTATATTCAAACGACGTATCATCATTAAGAACCGGCTGCTGTATTCTGCTACTTTAACTGCAAATTCCTGATTCTCCGAGGTAATCGGCACCAAGGTCAGATTCAGTTTAACGCTATCGCGATTTTGTATCTCCACATGGGAAAAGTCGACTGGCTTAAACTTAATCCGATACACTTTGCCGTCTGCGCCGCGTGCTGTGATCCGTAATTTCTTTGTCAGCATGCCATGATTCACAAGGGTGGCGCTATCTTTACTCAACGTTACGCTTGTTTCTATCTTCTTGGGTTCTTTCTTCTTTTCTTCCTGTACACTTTGTCTGTTAGACGAATTACTTTGCACGGAACCGTATTTCTGGTTAACCGAACGTAAAAACGTATTCTTATTATAAAAACTAAGGAAGTTAAAACCACTTTGGAGATTAATCTGGCGCTGGTTTCTTATCGAATTACCAATCTCTACGTCATCGTCAACTCTCGCTCCTCTATCCCAATTATAAGTAGCGCTATACATCACGGAGCCATTCACCCAGTCGAGAATAGGGATTTGCTGGAAGGGCAAATTATAAGTCACATTAAAGGACTGATCATACCGCATAGGGCGTCCTAAGTCGGCGATACTTTGTTTTACAGAATCCTTCCACATCTGATATTGGTCTCCGTTCAGCTTTTTGTTTACCTGCACATGAGGCTCTTCAATACGGGCATTCGTTCCCGAACTAAATGAAGCCCTCAAACTGCTAGTGAAGTTCCAGGTGAGGCTGAATGCCCTATCCCAATAAAAATTCTGGCTGAATGAAACCGGGATATTATTCTCTCCCGGATTATTCAGGTCGCGTAATTGTATTTCGTAATAATTACGCATCATCGCCGTCTGGAAGCTAATATTCGCAGGTACATAGTTTATTCCCAATTGTTTGATATAACGGGTATAACCATTGTTTTTCTTCACGCTGTTAAACGGACGGAAAGGCCGTACATAGGGAGAATAGGTATAAGCAAAATTGGCTTTGTAATCTTTAGTCGTTTCGTACTCCGTTTCGGGTGTATTCCGTTGATTCTCGCTATAGGAATATCCTACGGAGAAGTTGGCTGGATCGTAAGGCATGGGATTCTTACTTTTTATATCTACCCTAACGTTGGTCAACGCAATACTTTTTATGATATTCCGTTCGCGGGCAAAGCTGATGATCGAATCTTTTTCCACCTTTGTTTCTACCGATTCCAATGCATCTTTCAGTTTCACATCCTGATCCAGCGGATTATATTTGGGGTCGATAATTTCTTTCGAATAAGCATAATACAAAGGCAGACTTACATTCGCTTTTTCGGGGAAGAACTTACCCAATTCCAAGTTAGTAGACACACTGTACTGTTTATAGTCGTCCAAACGTCGTTCGTTAACCGACTGGTCTAAGCCTCCGAAGCCGGCCGTTTCAATCCGTCCGGCTAAGTTTACCGTACCCAAGTCTGATAAAGCTACATTCAAATTGGCATTGGCAGCCCAGCCGCCTTCCTCATTAAAATCGGTCAGGCGCAGCTCATTCACCCAGATTTCGGCGCTCTTGGTATCTTTCGATTTATTACGAACGCCAATCATAATTACCTTCACTTCAGACAAGCTTGGATTTCCTACAATGCTGATTGTATTTTTGGTATTATCGGGGTCGCCTTCCGAATAAACCGTTTGAAACGACACGCCGTCTTGTCCCTGTCGTTTGAAACGGTTGCGCTTCAGTTTCAGGTTCGTTAATACTTCAAACCTGAAATTAAACATATTTGCTATTGGCCATACTTTTTCCCGGTCGTCGGGATTCCTATCCATATAGGATCCATGGTCTGTCAATCTCAAGGGTACTTCGTATTCGTAGTAATTATTCTTGTAATCGGACCCTAAACGGATAAACACAGACAAATCATTATGAGAAAGAGGGGTAGACCCCGAAGCCGAACCCGCAAACGCCTCCGCATGCGTGAAAAGTTGCAACCGCTTATACTGCCGGAAGTCTAAATTAGTATTTTTATAAACAGCCCTTGCATCCAGCGATGATAGGTTGGTTATTTTCATGGAAAGAGCCTGTTCGTTCTGCTGTACCATCTGAGGCTGTCCGGGATCTATCATACGCGAAACGCCCGGAGGCAACACATAGTTTACCGGTGTCTTTTGTCCATTCTCTTCGATATTCACGGCAGCAACATCTAAGGATGTCGTAACATCCACAGGAGGCGTTGACGGATTGAATAAATCCTGCGTATAATTCCGCCATTCGCCACGTACCAATTCAAACTTACCAAAACGAAGAATGGTTGTATCGCTAAAACCAGTCATATACATACGCATGAAGCGAATCGTTTTAAAGTCGCGGATCGAACCTATGCTCCGGGTATATTGCCTAACAGGAATCTTAAACTGATACCAGGTAACATCCTCTTGCGATCCATTTTCTAAGTCTACCTTCTGGGAAATATATTTATTTACAATATAATTGCTACCTACTGCCATATCCTGCTGACGAAGCGATATTTTGTATTCGTAATACTTCTCCGTTTCGTTCATTGTATTATCCTGGTTTAGGTCTTCCACATCCGGAGTAGTTCTTGCTGAGGCATTGAACTGCTCGCCCGAATCTTCGGATGAGCGAGAGTTTCCTTCCGTCCCGTTATAATACTTATACCTGTCGAGGATACCCATTTCGACTCTGTCTTGTTCTGCTCCGCGGTAATGGCGGAAATTATCGCCGGCTGGGTCGTTATAAAACTGAGTCAGGACATCCGGATCCAGTTTAGTTTCCAGTTTTCGCAAGTATTCACCATACGCCCCATGGGTACGCTCTTCCTCCGTAGAAAGCCCGTTAAAGCCTACGTCTTGCACAGTGCGGGCCCCGGCTGTATTATCGAAAGCATATACGGTACTCTGTTGCTTGGGTACCTTTCCCCACACAGTAATATCTACCTTCGAGGTATCCCCGTCAATGGGCAGGCCGTTCTCGAAGAATTTCTTTTCATCTTTCAGGATATCTTCGGATATTTCTCCAAGGTTAAAATATAAATCGCCACCTGCCGACTGAGGTCGTTTGATGAAGGGGTCCATCATCCAAAATTCAATATACTCGATATTAGCGGTCTCAAAGTCGCTTTGATCTATCCTCCGCATCATTCCTCCCCAACGTTTTTCGGGATTCATCAGAGTACCGTCGGGATTCATTCCGTCTGCATCTAAATTATATGGTCCGCGTTCTCTCGGATAATATGCCACGTTCAATACAGGGAGAAAAGAAGTCTCATTATAAGACTGTTGTTTTTTAGGGAACAATTCTTTCACCAAGACAACTCTTACATCGTGATCGGATAGCAACTTGTCTTTATTCCGTTTAATGTGCGTAGGCATCAGCGAAGAGGTTGTACGTGAAAAGATTCCGTCGATATAGTACCAGGCAAACAAAGAACGGTTCTTTCCATAGTCAATATTATTTACCAAACCCGCTTCGGGAAACTTGGATGCGGCGCCACTTTCATAAGGCGTACTGGCTAATACCCAGGGATAGGGATTCAGCAGGTCGAAACCACTTTGGGTCGATTCAAAATCATCCAGGTAGGAATATTTCCCGGTATATTCGTTTTCATAATGCCCGGCAATCAGATGAGCAAACTCGGCGTTGAATGAAATCTGGCTCGGCTTGGTTAAGGTAAGCAACGGCAGCTTATCGAGCATATTGGTCAGCCATTGGCTTTCTCCTCTGTACGAAGTATTCAGCCCCCATAAGGTGTTCTTTACGGATTCATCACCAAAGGTTGTTTTCGTTGTCAACGGCATTTCCGACAAATGCATAATGGTAGCGCCGATGTTAAAGTCCGGATTAAATGTATAATTCAAATCGAGCCCCATCATTGTCTTCCGCTGCATGCTGTAAGACGATTGATTTTCGAGGCTGACGCTTACAGGAGTACCGGCAGCTATAATACTTTCGTTCAATATCGTTACCGTACCCGATGTATAATCTACGATATAGTCTGTATTTTCGGCAAGCAATACGCCATTGGCGGTTACCCTTACCGAACCTCTTGCCACATTGCTGGCTCCCAGTGGGATCTCAGCTCCCGACGATGCTTTGTATTCGCCACGTAAAATGAATTTATTCTTTTCGGCTATCTGGCGAGCTACTGTAAGTGTAGAGTCGTATAGTTCCTGATAGACATACTTTTCAGCTATGGCGGGATTTCCTATTTTTTCTTTCAGATACGAACCGAAAGGCTCGACGACGGGGAATACCACCCGCCCGTTTTCAGGCAAAATGGTTATGCCTTCTACAAAGTCGAAAAAACCGTCGGGATAGGGTTCGTTCTTCGAATCGAGACGGTCTACGTTCATCACCCGGAGTAAAATCGCATCTTTGATATCTCCTTCGGGGATGTAGTTAAGATATGTACCTGTAGTATCGCTCTGGTATAAGATATTCAGACGGAAACGTTCTTTCTCCACCGAGTAGGCCTCAAGGGAGTAAACATTCTTCATCATCAGGTTCCAAAACATCATATCGGGCGACATGGATGTACCCTTCAGCAACTTTACGTACAGGCTGTTCGTTGTATTGGCCGAATTATCCGTTGAAAATTCACCTACTTGGTATGCTTTGCCGTTGTATTGGAAGTCGTAGGCTACGGCCAACACTTCGTCGGGTTGTAATTGTATCTTTAATGAAACGTAACCTAATTGTTTGTTTACACTATATTCCGATTCGTCAAGGCGACGGGCGCTCTCTATCTTCTCGTACTCCTTCCCGCTTTCAAGCAGGCCGTTCAATGTTTGCGTCACCGAGCTTATCTTTCTTGCTCCGGAATAAGCATCAGTATTAACGGTAGCATACAGACTATTGGCGTCATTATAGGGGATAGGCATCGAACCTGTAGGACTGAATGTAGGATTACCGATATGTTTATACTCCGCCAAGTCGGCAAAGGCTACAATATTACGTGCCTGATCGTAATTGCTCCGCTTATTGGTAATCCATACTTCCACGCGGTTGATTGTTACTGCCGAACGGATATAAGGCAACTGCCCCAAAGCATAGTCGTAATTATCACGAAAATAATGGGCTAAGAAAAAGTGACGGTTTTCATCGTAATTATCCACCGCTATCTCAAAGGGACGGGTTTGGACGCCTCCTCTGGAATTCACCGTTTTGGATTCGGATTCCTGCTGAGCGAACAAAGCATTGACACGCAGTTTGCCGAATTGCAAATCGGTTTTTATCCCGAAGAGAGCCGCTCCGCCATTAATCAGTGAATTATTGGTCGTCATGCTTACATTTCCGGCTTCGAGGCTCTTTATCACTTCGTCTTCATCGCCGGCATAAGCCAGTTTAAGCTTCTTTGAATCGAAATCAAAGGTCGTTTCGGTATTATAATTCATCCCGAAATTTACCTTTGTCCCTACAGTAGCCTGTACGTTCAGTTGGACACTCTCGTCAAAATTAAAGTAAGTACGATTACGGGCTCTTTCCGGGAGTGTGGGATTGTCTGTTTTATTCTGCTTCAACCCCATCGTAATTTCCGCCGAACCTTGCGTACGGACACGCACCCCTCCGGGACCAAAAACCTTCTCTGCCGGGCCGATATCAAACTGCATATCCATAATATTGAACTTCTTATCCGCTTCCTTTTGAAACTCTTCTTCGTTCTTCTTACGGAAATAAGAGCGTATGGATTGCTGGAGGCTATAGTTCTGATATTCTTCGGGAGTAAGCGTTAGTGGAGTACCCAGTTCCATATCGCCTACTTTGGTGCGTATGATATAGGTAGCCGATTTAAGGTCGTATTCCACTTCTGTCTTCAAATTCTCAGGATCTCGTAAATCGGCAGGCGAATCTTTCAGTAAATCGGTATACTCTTCCGGTTTTGTTTTGGCTACAGGATAACGAGGGGGGACCGTATCTTCCTCCTGTAATACTTCTACTTCGGGTAGCGCTTTCGTATAAGCCAGGTAATCGGCATTGAGGGAAAAGAAACCGACGCCCGACAGCACTGCCATCAACAAAGCGATATATATAAACCGTTTCTTCATCAAAGCATCCTAAGTGCACTCTTAATAACTTGTTCCACAGCTAAGGATGGCGAACTCTTCAAGATAGAAACAACGGCTTTCTGCGATGCTGCTTTCTGGAATCCCAGCATAACCAACGCTGCTATGGCTTCTTCCGCCACATTGGCATTTCCCATAGCTGTAGCTCCTACAACGGAAGCTTCGGCAGGTTTCACCTTATTCTTCAGATCAATCAAGATACGCTGGGCTGTTTTCAGTCCGATTCCTTTCACGGCAGTAAGCGCTGCTTCGTTTTTTGTAGAGATAACCTCTACCAGGTCGGCAGGCGAAAGCGACGACAGGATCATACGTGCCGTATTAGGCCCTACACCAGACACGGTAATAAGCATCAAGAATAATTCGCGCTCTAATTTTCCGGCAAAGCCATACAGTAAACGAGCATCTTCACGTATTACTTCATACACATAAACCGTACCGTTGGCCTTGCCATTGAACGCGCTATAGGTATTGAGCGAGATATGGAGTTCGTATCCTATCCCATTACATTCCATAATCATCCGCGCAGGCGCAAATTCAACGATATCGCCCTTTATATATTCTATCATTTCTTTCTATTATGTAATTCATACCTATGATAACGGGGATTACCCCCTAAATATTATTTGGTTATTTCTTTTTATCGTTTCCAAAAACCGGGGAGCAGGATGGTTAATACGGTAAATATTTCCAAACGCCCTACCATCATGAGGAAAGAAAGGAACCACTTCGACACCGTAGGCACTCCGGCATAATTGTGTGTAGGGCCTAAGTCGCCCAGCGCCGGGCCTACATTGCTTATCGCCGAAATCGTAGCGCCTATTGTTTCTTCAAACCCCATACCGTCCAACATCAATACCAAACAACTGGCAAGTATCAGGGATATATAAACAAAAACAAAGGCCAATATGCGATGTACAATGTCTTCCGAAACGATACGCCCGTTCATCCTGACCGGAAGAATGGCGTTAGGATGTGTCTGCTTCAGGAAAACATTCGAAAGATTCTTATTCAATACTACAAAACGGCTCATCTTCAAGCCGCCGCTGGTGGAGCCGGCGCATCCTCCCACAAACATGATAGAAAGAGCGATCAGCCAGAAAAATGGTCCCCATGGAAGATAATCGGCCGTAGAGAAGCCCGTAGACGAAATTAAGGAGATAACCTGGAAAGCCGCCTTCCGAAAAGCCTCTTCCATCCCCGCTACAAAATCATTATATAACAGCCAGGAGGAAGAGATAACAATAACAACTAACACAAAGAAAAAGAACCACCTTACTTCTTCGTCGGCAAACAGTTTCTTAGGACTTCCCTTTACAAGGAAATAAAGCAAAGTCATATTAATCGAGCCGATGAACATAAATAGCATCACAATATATTCTATATACGACGAATGCCAATGGGCGATGCTTGCATTCTTTGTTGAATATCCTCCGGTAGACATGGTGGTAAGAGCATGGTTTGCGGCATCATACAAATCCATCGGCCCCCAGTATAATAAACCGGCCAGCACAACCGTGAACAGAATATATACACCCGAAAGCCGTTTGGCTACTTGCGTAACACGCGGACGAAAACGTTCGTGCGTAATACCGGTGGTCTCGGCGTCGAACATCTGCGAAGCTCCCTTGCCAAGGATGGGTAACAGGGCTACGGTGAAGACAACTACCCCTATCCCACCCTGCCACTGCGTAAGGCTTCGCCAGAACAAGATCCCTTTCGGGAGAGCTTCAATATCTGTCAGGATACTGGCTCCGGTGGTGGTAAATCCCGACATTGTTTCAAAATAAGCGTCGGTTACATTGTCTATATATCCTCCGATATAAAAAGGAAGCATGCCGAAGAGGGAAAGGAGCGTCCAGGTAAGCGCTACCACCAGCATGCCTTCACGGCGTCCGGCGGCATATTCGTTTGCATTCATTCCTGCCAGGTAGAAAATGATACCGCATCCGAACAACAGGCCGCTCGAAATAAGCAACGGATAAAAATCACCACCCTCATACATAAAGGCAACGGCAGTAGCCAGCAACATAAAGATCGTTTCCAGGATAAACATGGAACCCAGCATCTTTATGACAAAACGAATATTCATATCTAATTAAAATAGTCTTCCAGTTTACGCAAAGCCGTATCGAGGCAAAACACTACCACGTTGTCGAACGGTTGGATTTGTGTATTCCCGTTGATCATCATTGGTTCGCCGTCGCGTATCAGTCCACCCAGCGTCATATCTTTGGGAAGATGCAGATCCTTCACAGCCTTACGAGTGATTTTGGAATTCGGACGTGCAATAAGTTCCGCCACATCGGCGCTGGCGAATGCCATACTCTTTATATTCGACACGTCGGCGTCCAACAGGAATTGGTAGATGTGGCTGGCGGCCATGAGTTTTTTATTAATCACCGAGCCGATGTCCATATTCTCAGCCAGCGGGATATAGTCGAGGTTCTCTATCTTGGCCACAGTCTTCACCACTCCGTAACGTTTAGCAGCCAGGCAGGCGAGTATGTTCGTGCTCTCGTTTTCAGTAAGGGCGATAAAGGCTTGCGAATCTTTTATTCCCTCCTGCAGGAGTAGATCCAAGTCTCGCCCGTCGCCGTTTATCACCAATACGTTACCGGGTACTGCTTCGGCAATGCGGTGACTCTTTTCCTTATCTATTTCTATCAACCTAATACGTATGTTGCTCGGAAGGTATTGGCAAGCCCTAAGGGCAATGCGGCTACCGCCCATGATGATGATTTTCTTTACCTCCGGGTTTTCCTTGCCGGCTTGTATTTGTATGTCTGTAATGTGTTCTTTCCGGGTGGTAAAGAATACCAGGTCGCCAGGTAATATGCGGTCGGTCCCGCCGGGTATGATCGTTTCGTTTTTTCGTTTGATCGCTACGATGTGGAAGAGTTTGTTTTCGCCCGGCAGTTCGAATAACTGTAGGTTTACCAATTGTGAGTTTTCGCGTATTTTCACACCAATCAGAATAATGGCTCCTCCCGACAACTCGAAGTATTGGCGTGTCCACGGACGGCGGATGGCGGTAACAATCTCTTTGGCGGCCAGCATTTCGGGATATATCATGGAACTAATGCCGAAATGCTCGAACAGTTCCTTATTCTTTGGCAACAGGTATTCGTAATTGTTGATACGGGCTAAGGTCTTTTGGGCTCCCAAGCTGGCGGCCAGCATACAGGCTGTTACATTGGTAGACTCCTCGGGTGTTACGCTTACAAACAAGTCGGCGCCTTTTACCCCGGCGCCATTCAGGTCTCGCGGAGATACGGGATTGCCCACTACCGGCAGTATCTCTGCTCCCGAAGCTGGGATTTGCAAACGTTCTTCGTCCGGGTCGAGCAGGATGATGTCGAGCTTCTCTTGTGCCAACATCTTTGCTAAATAGGTTCCTACTTCGCCTGCTCCGGCAATAATAATTCTCATCTTATTAGTTCTCCTCTAAAATTGTACGGGCGATGCTTTCGGCATCCATTCCGCACAGCTTGAACAATTCGGGGACAGAGCCCTGTTTTATAAAAGCATCCGGTATGCCTATCCTTTTTACGCGCGGCGTATAGCCGTTGTCTGCCATAAATTCGAGTACGGCGCTACCCAAGCCACCTTTTATTACACCGTTTTCTACGGTGATGATCCGATCGAACCGTTTGCCTGCCTCGTGTAATAATTCTTCGTCGATGGGTTTAAGATAAATCATGTCGTAATGAGCGACGGATAGCTTATCTCCTACCCTGTCAATTGCTTTGATGACTTCATTGCCTATCGGTCCGATAGATAGTATGGCCACATCGTTGCCGTCGCGAAGTTTCCGGCCCTTTCCGGTGGGCAGGATTTCCATTTGATTACACCAGTCGGTCTTTTCTCCTTTCCCTTTAGGATAGCGGATAACCCATGTTCCGTCTCCCTTGTATCCGGTATACATAAGATTACGCAAATCCCATTCATTTAAGGGAGAAGCGATCGTAAGGTTGGGCACCGGACGGAGGTACGCCATATCGAAAACACCGTGATGCGTCGCCCCATCTTCGCCTACCAGACCAGCCCTGTCGAGGCAAATAACCATATGAAGCTTCTGTAGCGCCACATCGTGGATGATATTATCATATCCCCGTTGCATAAACGATGAGTAGATATTACAGAAAGGGATCAGTCCGTCCTTAGCCAGACCGGCTGAGAAGGTTACGGCATGTCCCTCGGCAATACCTACATCGAAAGCCCGTTTGGGAAATTCCTTCATCAGATATATCATTGAGCAGCCGGTGGGCATGGCGGGGGTAACGCCTGTTATGCGTTCGTCTTCCTTAGCCAGTTCTACCAGCGTATGTCCGAAAATATCCTGATATAATTGGGGTTGGTTCAGGTCGCTGGAGTGAATCCGCTCGCCCGTCATTTTATTGAATTTACCGGGGGCATGCCATTCGGTAGCGGAGATTTCGGCGGGTTTGAAGCCTTTACCCTTCTGGGTCTTGATATGCAATAGCTTGGGGCCTTGCATATGTTTTATATCATTCATTATCCTGATAAGAAGGTTGAGGTCGTGCCCGTCTACGGGTCCGAAATAACGGATGCTGAAACCTTCGAACAGGTTATGCTGCTGCGTCAGCAACGCTTTCAGACTGTTGTTGAAACGAAGGATATTTCCCCGGCGATCATCTGTAATAAGTTTCATCTTCTTCAACCACCGGTATACATTGTACCGCATCTTGTTGTACGTCTGGCTGGTGGTGATATTTACCAGATACTGGCTCAAGGCGCCTACATTATCGTCAATGGCCATATTGTTATCATTGAGGATAATCAGCAGGTTGTTCGGATTCGTAGCCGCATTGTTCAAGCCTTCAAAAGCCAGACCACCCGTCATTGCGCCGTCGCCTATCACTGCTATGACCTGCCTGTCTTTTCCCTTAAGCGATGAGGCAACCGACATACCCAAAGCCGCCGAAATAGAATTAGACGCATGCCCGGCAATAAAGGAATCGTATTCGCTCTCCTCCGGATTGGGAAATCCTCCGATACCACCCAACTTGCGCAGTGTATGAAAAACGTCTCGCCGTCCGGTCAGTATCTTATGTCCATAGGCCTGATGCCCTACATCCCATACAATACGGTCGTAAGGCGTATTGAATACCTTATGCAAGGCAACGGTTAGTTCTACCGTACCCAGACTGGCACCCAGATGCCCCGGGTTTTCGGATAATATATCAATGATGAACCGGCGCAGTTCCGCACAAAGCTGTGGGAGTTGGCCGGCAGGTAATAGCCGTAAATCGTGCGGTGAATTTATAGTCTGTAAGATGGTATCTTGTTGCTCAGCCATGAAAATTACAAAATTTTTACAAAGGTAAGGAATTACCGGAAGAATCATAACAAATAAGTGATGATGTTCTATCGTTTAAATGAGAGAGGGGCAATAGGGCCGGAGCATATCATTAGGTGAAGGGTTTACATCGTAGAGCGTCTGAAGTGGATAAAGTTATAGTGTTAAAAATTTCATGTCTGTTTTTTTTCAAACAGGTAGGGAATTTTTGCAAAAAAGGTAGGCATAAATTTTTTGCAAAATGCAATGTTGCACGAATATGAACGTCTTGGAAAGACGTTATTATAGAACCAATAATTTCTTAGCCTGACGCCTATGGGGTTGGGGAGTTGATTGGAACTATGGCTTTAAAGGTCTTCTTTCCTTTCAGATAAAAAGCTGCTATCAGGCTTTTTCGCATAAGTTCGGGAACCGGGTTTACGGTAGTTTTCCTAAGATTCTCTTTACGAATAGGTTCGTAAATGGGGAGTAGGCGATGGAACTCTTTTCTGGCTTTATAGACGGCTCTTGCATTCTTCGGATGGCCGGCCAACAGAAATTTCAAGGCTGCCAGATAATCAAGAAAGAAACGGACGCGAAGGACCGGTTTCAGGTCTTCCTCCGATATGTTTTTATAGACCATTAATAAGCTATTGCGAAAGTTAAGGAACGTCTTCCGTGGATTTTCTGCGGCCAATGTAGCTCCTCCAACATGGTAAACAACCGATTGAGGAACACACATCAGCCTGTATCCCCGGCATCGAAACCGCCAGCACATTTCTACTTCCTCCTGATGGGCAAAGAAGCGAGCGTCGAGCCCACCTTCCGATTTGTAGACGGATGTACGGATAAACAGGCAGGCTCCTGTTGTCCAAAGCACTTCCGCAGGCATATCATATTGTCCTTTATCTTCTTCTACCACATACAATACACGCCCTCGGCAAAACGGATAACCATAACGGTCTATATATCCACCCGCTGCTCCGGCATATTCAAAGTATTGTCTGTTGTGATAAGACCTTATCTTGGGCTGAACGCAAGCGATGGTTACGTCGGCATCCATTGTTTTTACAAGTTCATCGAGCCAGCCGGGCGTTACTTCCACATCGCTGTTAAGCAGTACGGTATATTCGGAATCTATCCGTTCAAGCGCACGGTTGTAACCTTCGGCAAACCCATAATTATCAAACAAACGGATGATGCCAACCTGAGGGAATTTCTCTTCGAGCATGGATATGGAATCGTCTGTAGAGCCGTTGTCGGCAACGATTACCTCCACATATTCCGCCGGAGAATAGTTAATGACGGAGGGAAGGAATTGCTCCAGTAATTGCCTTCCGTTCCAATTCAATATAACAACAGAAACTTTCTTCATTGCACTTCATGTTTATGCTTCCAGCGCTTATGTGTCCATAGCCAATAAGCAGGATTTCTCATTATACATTGTTCCATCATATGGGCATATTGCTCTGTCAGCCAAAACTCAGGTGTATCTTTTGATGATTCAGCCATTAGTTTTACATCTACCGTATAATATCCTCGTTTCACCTTTTGCACATCAAAAAAGACAACCGGCAGATCTAATTTACGGGCAAGGCGCTCGGCGCCGGTAAAGAAAGGGCTGTCTTGTCCTAGAAACGACGTCCAATAATGAATATTCGCTTTGCTGGGCGTCTGGTCTGCTATAAAAGGAACAACCGACCGTTCGTGATTTTTTTCGAGCGAGATCACTTTCCGTACCGCATCTTCCTTACGGATACAATAGGCTCCGAAGCGGGTGCGCAGATGTATGAACAGACGGTCGAACACTTTGCTTTTCAAGGGACGGTATATCTGGTATGGCTTCGGGTCGAATGATAGACAGACTGAGGTAAACCATTCCCAATTAGCGTAATGTCCCATATAGCCAATCACACAGGCGTGTTTGCCCAACGTTAACTGATCAATAAGCTCCGGATTCGTCATATGCGCCCGCTTTTTAATCTCATCAGGGGAAATATGCGCCAATTTAAACGTTTCTACTATATAGTCGCAGAAGTGATGGTAAAAGGCACGTTCCAAACAGCGTAGCTCTTCATCCGTCTTTTCCGGAAAAGAGGCTTTCATATTCCGCCTTACTACTTTCAAACGGTAACCGATTACTTTATATACCAATACATATAATATATCTGATAACACATACAATGCTTTGAAGGGAAGAAGTGCATGCAGCATCACCCATCCGTATACTAATCTGTAAAGTATATTATTCCACATCGCTTATCAAATTACATCGTAAGGCTGTTTTATCTTCATTCCACCCGATTAGTATCACGCTCGCAGGCTCGTTGATAAGCGCAGCATCATAGGGGATTTCCACCTTTATATAGTTTGCTGTAAACCCATGCATTGAATTTCCCCGTCGGGTATGTTCAAAAAGGACATCGGATGTTTTGCCTATATGTTTCTCATAGAAAGCTTGTAATTTACCGTCGGAAATATCGAGCAGTTGCTTACTGCGGAGATGTTTCGTCTTCGGATCAACGCTATATGCAATCTTCAAGGCTTGCGTACCCGGACGTTCCGAATAACTGAACACGTGCAACTGCGAAATGTCAAGGCTTTCAATAAATGATTGCGCCTCATCGAAAAGTTCATCCGTCTCGCCCCGCGTACCGACAATCACATCCACTCCAATAAACGCATGCGGCATAACCGATCGTATCTTTTCAACCTTATGGCGAAACAAGGCTGTATCATATTTTCGTTTCATCAGCTTCAATACCGTATCGCTTCCGCTCTGGAGGGGGATATGGAAATGGGGGGCAAAGCGTTTGCTGCCGGCTACAAAGTCTATCACCTCGTCGGTAATCAGATTGGGCTCGATGGAAGAAATACGATAGCGGGCGATGCCTTCCACTTCATCCAGGGCGCGGATGAGGGTGATAAACGTTTCGCCCGTGCTCTTCCCGAAGTCGCCGATATTCACACCCGTCAGCACAATCTCCTTACCTCCTTTGGCGGCAACGTCT
>JAISDJ010000021.1 GCA_031264865.1 Tannerellaceae bacterium
CTGATTAATGAAGGAAAAGAACCGGTTGTATTCGACCATGATTGCAGGGAAGGTATTTGTGGTATGTGTTCCCTTTATATTAATGGACATCCACACGGTCCGGATACAAGTATTACTACTTGCCAATTACATATGCGTAAATTTGATGATGGCGCTACGATCACGATTGAACCTTGGCGCTCGGCAGGTTTCCCGGTTATCCGCGACTTAATGGTAGACCGTTATGCGTATGATAAAATTATTCAGGCCGGAGGGTTCGTTTCTGTTAATACAGGAGGTGTACCGGATGCCAATACCATACCTATCCCTAAAAAAGAAGCAGATCTTGCGATGGATGCGGCGGCTTGCATCGGTTGCGGCGCTTGTGCGGCAGCTTGTAAGAATGGCTCGGCTATGTTGTTTGTATCGGCTAAAGTCAGCCAGTTGGCTTTATTGCCACAGGGTAGAGCAGAAGCTGCTCGCCGCGCAAAAGCGATGATAGCGAAGATGGATGAATTAGGTTTTGGCAATTGCACAAATACCCGCGCCTGTGAAGCCGAATGTCCGAAGGATGTTTCGATATCGAATATAGCCCGTTTGAATCGGGAATTTGTTAAGGCCAAATTGAAGGATTAACGAAATAGATCAAGCATGAAAAAAAACTCCTCCACTTAAACTTCGGGGGAGTTTTTTTGTCGATAATAATCCGTTATTCGTCGGCGCTTATTGCCCGACAGACGTTTTTAAGTTGTAAGGTTTTACGGGAGAAGATACATTTGTGACAAATTAAAAAATTAAACAAATGAATATGTATAAACTATCGCATCCACATTGGCATCGAACATTCAATACGATTGTTACGGCGTTGATTTTTATTGTAGCAGGTAGCATGTTACTCGGACGGAACTTGGATTTGATTCCTGCGTATGTTTTCCACATTGTCGTATCCTGGCAAATGTTATTGATTGTGTTAGGCCTGTCGTCGCTTATAAAACGAAACCTGGCAGCCGGATTTATTTTTTTAGTAGTCGGAACTTTTTTTCTGATACCGGTTATAACAGGTGTGGAAGGGGAATGGTTTCGTACGTATTGGCCGGTTATCTTTATTATAATAGGTATTGTATTATTGTTTAAACGGTGGAATTTTAAGCGTCATAGGGGATGCAAATGGGGTGAATGTGATGAACATGCTGCTTCGAAAGAGCTCTTTTCGGAAGATGGGTTTGTAAAGGCGGATGTAAGTTTTGGAGCTGCGAGATATATTGTTCTTGATCCGGTGTTTAGAGGAGCTGATATCGATGTGTCTTTTGGATCTGTTACACTTGATTTGCGAAAGGCGTCTTTGGATGAATCCCAAACGTATATTGATATTGATTGCTCTTTTGGAGGAATAGAACTCTTTATTCCTGCTCATTGGAATGTACAGGTAAAGGCAGACTCAACCTTAAGCGGATGTGAAGACAAGCGCCATATTTCACAGGTGGTTGATTACGAACATAAGTTAATAATAAAAGGAGATTTAACGTTTAGTGGAATTGAGATAAAAAATTAACTATGTCAAACCATCCGTTTACAAAGTCATCTGCTAATATGTTAATAGGTAGTGTACTAATCCTGTTAGCCATATTTGCTCAATGGGTATTGTTGATTATGTATGTAGATGTTTTGCCTGTTTACGCCCTGATCGACAGTATGCTTTCGACAGTATTGCTGGCGACTGTTGGTTATATTGCCTGGTATTTGACTTTTTTTGTAAAAGTATGGCAGGCGCAAGTAATTATAGCTTTGATTGTACAAGCCGTTTGTTTGGGTGTATGTTATTCCATCCTTTCTTTATCGGATTTAACAGACCAGATTGTTTTTTTGAGAAGTCTTCCGTTGCGTTTCCTTTTTGGTTTTTTATGTTGGATCATTCTATTGCAATGGTATTGGTTGACACAAAGAAAGGTGGAAGAACAAGAGATACAATTGGAAGAACAAGAGATAAATAATGATAACAGACCTGTTGAGCCAGACGAAGCAATCGATAAAATATCGGTGAAAGACGGCGTACGGATCCATATTATACAATTAAATGAACTTTTTTGTATTCAAGCTTGTGGAGATTATGTAACTTTGTTCACTCCTTCCGGACAATTTATAAAGGAGCAGACGATGAAGTACTTTGAGAAACATCTGCCTTCGGATTTTGTACGCGTTCATCGTTCGTCTATTGTTAACACAAATTATATTATGAGAGTAGAATTGTTTGGTAAGGAGAGTTACCATATACGATTAAAAAATGGTACAAGTTTAAGAGCAAGCGGGGCAGGATATAAATTATTAAAAGAAAAATTAAACCTGTGAAGGATTTTTCTATCAATAAAAAGTAAGTGAGAAGTAGAAAACAGTATAATTATAATAGGTATGAATGTGAATAAAATGTTGTGGGGAGCAGTGGCTTTCCTTTTATTGGTTGGTTGTGGAAAGAAAACGGAGACCACGAATAGTAATGCTACTGTTCTTCCGGAATATCCTATAATGGCAGTGGATATACAAAATGCAGCATTAGAATCTGTTTATCCGGTGACGGTCCGTGGTAAAGAAGATATTGAAATCCGTCCACGTATTGATGGGTTTATTGATGCTATTTATATTGACGAAGGTTCTGTAGTAAGAAAAGGCCAATCTTTAATTAAGATTAATTCTCCTCAGGCTGAACAGGCGCTTACTACCGCTCAGGCTGCTGTTAACAGTGCCAAAGCACAAGTAAATACAGCTAAATTAAATGTAGACAGAATGAAGCCCTTGGCTGATAAAGGTATTGTCAGCCAGGTACAACTGGAAACCTATCAGAATGCTTATACCTCGGCTTTGGCAACAGAAGAGCAGGCGAAAGCTTCTCTTGTAAATGCACAAGCTACATTGAACTGGACGAACGTAACGAGTCCGGTAGATGGCGTAGTAGGGACGATTACTTATCGTCAGGGTAGCTTGGTCAATAATCAAAACGTATTGACTACGGTTGCTAATACAAGTAACGTCTTTGCTTATTTTTCGCTGAACGAAAAGTCATTAGTCGAATTTTTAAATGCCCTGGATGGAAGCACGCAGGCTGAAAAAATCAAAAAAGCTCCTGAAGTAACCCTGACGTTAGCCGATGGAACCGTCTATCCCGAAAAAGGAAAGATTGAAACAATCACCGGTACAATAAATGTTACAACCGGAACGGCTAATTTCCGTGCTGAATTTCCTAATAAACAAGGAATATTAAGAAGCGGGATCAGCGGGAAAATATCAATTCCCCGTATATTAGATAATATAATCTTAATCCCTCAGAAAGCAACCTTTGCACAACAAGATAAGGTGTTGGTTTATAAAGTACAGGGTGATTCTGTTGAGCAAAAAGTGATTTCAGTGATACCCATCCCTGACGGCAAGAGCTATGCTGTTACAGACGGATTGAATCGGGGAGACAGAATCGTAACGGATGGCGTGGCTACGCTGAGCAATGGAAAGAAGATTAAAGTTAATTAATAGCTTAGGTATAAGCTTAAAATAAGAATACAATGTTAAAAACATTTATAGAAAGACCTGTATTATCTACCGTAATTTCAATTCTTGTTGTGGTTTTGGGGGTAATTGGCCTGGTATTGCTCCCGGTTGAACAATATCCTAATATTGCTCCTCCTACGGTATATGTATCCGCCAATTATCCGGGAGCAAATGCTGATGTGGTGATGAGCAGTGTGGTTACTCCGTTGGAAGAAGTAATAAATGGGGTGGAAGGCATGACATATATGACCTCTTCGGCCTCTAATAATGGAATGGCAAGTATTACTGTTTACTTCGAACAAGGAATAAATCCGGATATTGCTTCGGTAAATGTCCAGAATCTGGTTGCGCGAGCGACATCCCTGCTTCCGCAAGAAGTGGTACAGATAGGGGTAACTGTGCGAAAACAACAAAGTAGTACGATTTTGATGATTTCGCTTTCTTCCGATAATCCGGATTATAACCGGACTTTTATTCAGAATTATGCAAATATCAATATCCTTCCGCAGATTAAACGTGTAAAAGGGGTGGGTGATGCCAATGTCTTTGGTGCACAAGATTATTCCATGCGTATCTGGTTTAAACCGGATGTGATGGCTTCCTACAAAATCAGCCCTTCGGAAGTACTTTCGGCTTTGCAGGAACAAAATATTGATGCTGCTCCCGGTGAATTAGGACAGAATAGCAGCCAGACATTTCAATATACATTAAAATATACAGGCCGTTTAAAATCGGCCGAGGAATTTGGCAATGTAATTATTCGTTCGCAAAACGGACAAATACTTCGGGTTAAAGACGTAGCGGACGTAGAGCTTGGCGCATTGAACTATACAGTTTTGTCACGTCTGAACGGAAAGCAATCGGTGGCGATTGGTATTAACCAGACAGCCGGTTCCAATGCACAGGAAGTAATTAACAATATAAAAGCGGAGTTGGCCAAAGCCGAAGAGATCATGCCTCCCGGATTGAAGATCAATTACATTATGGATGCGAACGAATTCCTGAGCGCTTCTATTAATAAAGTAATTACCACGTTGCTGGAAGCTTTTCTTTTAGTGTTCCTTGTTGTATTTATTTTCCTTCAGGATTTCCGGTCTACGCTTATACCGGCTATCGCTGTGCCGGTTGCTATTATCGGAACATTCTTCTTCCTGGAATTATTCGGATTCTCTGTTAATTTGCTGACATTATTCGCCCTTGTCTTAGCGATTGGGATTGTGGTAGACGACGCCATTGTGGTGGTTGAGGCTGTCCATGCCCAGTTGGATAGTGGTGTAAAGGATGCCAAAGAGGCCACATTAATAGCGATGAAAGAGATAGCTCCGGCCATTGTCTCTATTACTTTAATTATGTCTGCCGTATTTATTCCGGTAAGTTTTATTGGGGGTACATCCGGTGTGTTTTATAAACAGTTCGGGCTGACGTTGGCTATCTCTATTATGATTTCAGCGGTCAATGCCTTAACGCTAAGTCCTGCGCTTTGTGCTTTATTCCTGAAATCGAAAGAAGAGGAAGATAGGAGAGGTAAGAAAAAGGCGCTTCGTAAATTCTATGATTTGTTTAATAAGTACTTCAAAGCAGTTACGGAGAAATATAAATCGGCGCTTCATTTTCTGGGTAGGAGAGGGCACCGCTGGATTACAGTTGCCATAATAGCCGTAACATCGGTTATTTTATTCGGATTGATGCGTATGATACCTTCCGGTTTTGTTCCGCAGGAAGATAGTGGCGGCGTAATGGGAATGATCACACTTCCTCCCGGTGCTTCTTTGGTACGAACGGATTCGTTGGTTCAGCAAGTAGTCAGGTTAGGTAATGAGATTCCTAATGTAACGTTTGTACAGGATATTACCGGGGTAAACTTCATGAGTGGCCTTGGAAGCTCGTATGCTACTATCATGATGAAAATGGACCCGTGGAGCAAGCGTAAGATTACAACCAATGAAGTGGCTGCCATCATGAAGCAGAAAACAGACTCCATAAAAGACGCTACTTTTATATTTATGGGAACCCCTACTTTGCAGGGATTCGGACTTAGTAACGGGGTGGAAATACAGATGCAAGACCGTACCGGCGGCGATATAAATACATTCTTCGGCATTACCAACCAATTCTTAGACAGAATGCGTTCGCGTGATGAGGTAATGATGGCGATGACAACGTTCAATCCGAATTTCCCGCAAAAAGTATTAGAAGCGAATATGCCTAAGATAAAAGATGCAGGACTGACGCTTGGACAAGTGATGAGTGTATTGCAGGCCTATGTAGGCAGTATGTATATTTCGAACTTTAATTTATACGGAAAGCAATTCCGTGTAATGGCGCAAGCTGCGCCGGAATATCGTTCTAAACTAGACGACCTGGATAGATATTATATTCGTACATCTTCGGGTGAAATGTCTCCGATCACTGAATTTCTTACCATAAAAGATGCTACCGGGCCGCAAATGCTGAATCGTTTTAATATGTATTCATCCATGAGTGTGACAATTATCCCAAACTTTCTGAAAGGTTATAGTAGTGGCGATGTGCTGAATGCGGTGGAAGAAGTAGGTGATCAGGTATTACCTGCCGGATACGGATATGATTTCTCCGGTATGACACGTGAAGAAGTGAAGAGCGGGGGACAGACTTATCTTATCTTTGTGCTCTGTCTTATCTTCGTGTATTTACTATTGTGTGCCTTGTATGAAAGTTATATTCTTCCGTTAGCCGTAATCTTTTCTTTACCGGTAGGTTTGTCGGGTGTATTTATATTTATTTTTATTGGGCTGTCAATGGGCACGGGAATCGTAAATAATATTTATGTGCAGATATCGCTTATCATGCTAATCGGGTTGCTGGCGAAGAATGCAATTTTGATTGTAGAATACGCCATTCAACGGCGACAGCAGGGTATGAGTGTTATTGAAGCTGCTGTGAATGGAGCAGTTGCTCGTCTTCGTCCTATTTTGATGACGTCATTTGCTTTCATATTCGGTATATTACCTCTTGCCGTTGCTACAGGTGCCGGAGCCATTGGTAATAAATCAATCGGAATCAGTGCGATTGGCGGTATGCTTATTGGTACGATAATCGGCGTATTGGTGATTCCATCACTCTATATTATCTTCCAAACAATGCAGGATAAGTTTAGTAAGTCCGGATTGATTAATACCAACGACGAACTAATTAAAAGTAAAAAATGATGAGTGTTATGAATAGAAATTATATGAAAGGGATTGTTTTGACGGGAATTATTTTTTCGCTGGGAATATCTTCCTGCCAGGTGGTCAATAAATACAAAGCACCGGACATAGATGAAGCCTATCTATACCGGGGTGTAAATTCCGATGATACCACTACGATTGCAAACATTCCTTGGAGGGACTATTTTACCGACCCTTATTTACAGGAAATGATAGGTGAGGGATTAGAGCAGAATTTCGATTTACGTATCGCTTATACGCGTATCAAACAAGCCGAGGCGGCTTTAGGTATGGCGCGTGCTGCTTATTTTCCTTCGGCCACATTAGTCGGGCAAGCTCAGCATAGTATGCGTAGTGTGACAAGTGATGGAAAGAAAGATGTGTTGGGCGTGACCTCTAATCAGTTTAGCTTAGGGATAGCCGTACAATGGGAAGCTGATATTTGGGGGAAAATAAACAGGCAGTATAGAGCTAAATATGCTCAGTTCCTCAGTTCATATGCTTACCGTAACCTGATACAAACATCCTTGATTGCTAATATTGCCACCACCTACTATTCTCTTTTGGCATTAGATGAACAATTGAAGATAACGAAAGAAATGGTGAGTATCTTGGAAGAAAGCGTTGAAACGATGCAGGCATTAATGGATGCCGGTATGTTAAACGGAGCTGCCGTCCAGCAAAGCAAATCATTGTTATATAGCACACAAGTAAGTGTGCCTGGTTTAGAACGCCAAATCCGACAATTAGAAAACGCATTAAGTGTGATGCTGGGAAGAAAACCGGAGGCTATTCTTCGGGGAACACTTCAAAAACAAGCTGTCTCGACAAAACCGGCTTATGGTATCCCTGCCCAAATGTTAGCAAATCGTCCTGATGTAATGCAGGCCGAATTAGGATTCCGGTCGGCTTTCGAAATGACGAATGTAGCGCAGGCTTCGTTTTATCCCTCCATTACATTAAGCTCAGGTTCTATGATTGGCTATGGAGCAGGTACGCTGACCGACTTTTTCAAGCCGGAAAACCTGCTTGCAAATATTATCGGAGGGCTTACTCAGCCTCTGTTTGCCAGGAATCAGTTGATCGGGCAATTGAAAGTATCGAAAGCTCAGCAGGAAGAAGCCTTGCTCAGTTTCCAAAAGACAGTGTTGAGCGCCGGGCAAGAAGTTTCTGATATTCTTTTTACATTTGAGTCTTCTCTTAAAAAGGATGAATTCAGAACAAAACAGGTAGAAGCCACCTCTACGGCAGTATATTATACACAGGAGTTACTGAAAGCAGGCGAAGCAAACTATACGGAAGTACTTAACGCCGAACAAAATCTGCTACAAGCTCAACTTGGTCGGGTAAGTGATAAATTAGAACAACTACAAGCCACCGTAAACCTCTACCGGGCCTTAGGCGGCGGAGTAGAATAAACTTTTTCTATAGAGTAAAAAAGAGAGTATTTACGTTGGATACTCTCTTTTTTAAGAAACTTACTCAATCACTATATCAAATTGGTCGTAAGACTCCGTGCGATGAGCCAAATGTTTTGTTGACGGCGAAATACCGAAAAAGGGCGAATAGGTTTTTACCTTTATTGTCTTACCGTCCGGCATAAACTCCAGGATACGAAGCCAGCCGTCGCCGCCATTTCCTTCATACCCTCCACCTAAGGCTTGCACATTAAACATCATCTGATGCACATCTTTTCCGTTGTTATTTTTGTCTATGCGGTATCCTACATTTTCGCGAAAAACATTGACTTTCCCCGTTGTATGCCCACAGGTGACCAACCGGATGTTAGAAGATGGATAGATCAACTTTTCCCAAATAGCCTGTCCGGCATTTCCTGGGCTGAGCTTATAGCCTTCTCGTTCAATCCGTTGGTTTTCCTTACCATGCCCCTCCATATATCCGTGAGTCATGAAGATAACCGGAGTATCTTTGTATTTACCGCTGGTCGCCAGATTTTTTGCCCATTCCAAGACTTCGTTGCGCGGGTAGAATTCGGTAGTAATTACCAGAATCTTATTCCAGTTCGGACCTGTAATTTCAAAAGCGGCATTTTCTAAAGAAGGAATTCCATTCCTGTTAGGCAAAGCGCTTACGCAAATATCACGCCATGCCGTATTCCGTTCAAAGGGGAAATAGTCGGGGAAATACGTATTTCCATTCTCCGAATTAATCCAGCCATACTCATGATTCCCTGGAGAAATAATATAAGGGATCTTATTGTCCAGCCATTTAAAAGCACGAGAGCCGGCTTCCCACATTTCCCGGCTGGTCTGGTTCACCATCCTCCTGTTTCTGATAATATTGTCATTCTGCTCTATAACATCACCCGTACATAATACGGCTTTGATATTGAGATGATCAATGTTGTCGGAAATCCAAGCCATGCATAATTCAAACAACGGCTGATTGAGATCATACTTGGTATATCCTTGAGGATCACCCAACAGAATCATTGAAAACGAATTCGGGTCTGTTAGATGCTGTTGGTCTGCTCTGTCTTGGGCTGAGATGATAAAAGACATACTCAATAACCACCCAATAAAAAATAATTGCTTCTTCATGATATATTTTAATTTAAGTTTCGCAATTCTTTGACTTCTTGATCATTAATTAATCCTGCCAGCCTGGATTCTGCGTAAGGCTTGAGTTCATCTCTCTTTCCTTAGCCGGAATAGGCCATGTTTTCATCTGCTCGCCAACGCTGAGATGTTTGTAAGTAGTTTCACCCCATATCTGCATCAAACCATTAGAGTTAAGCGTACCTACCTGTCCTGAAGAATAATCTTTAAACTTCCTGTCATACCATGTGCCCCAACGAAGTTCATTTAAATACATGGAATCCTCGCCGCCAAGCTCAACATAAAACTCTTTCCGGATACGCTGCCGCATATCATCCTGTCCGGTAACGATAGTGGCAGGATGAGCAGGGTCATTGAGGAGCACATGTCCTGCACGTTTTCTTACCATATTCACAAAGGTAACAGCCTCATTAGTTCTGCCAAGCTCATTTAGGCACTCAGCTCGCCTGAAAAGGATCTCGGCATAACGGCAAAGGATAATATCCTCATCATAGACCCAGCGAGTCGTACATTCATCGTTCTCAGGAACATATTTTCTCCAAAGGTAATAAAATTTAGAGTTGGTATCGGTACGGATATCATATGGTTCGTCTACATCGAGAATATAAGGCCAACGAAGCGTCCAGGTGTGATTCCCCACTCCAGCCGCATTGCCATCATACGTTGCGTAAGGAGTGATGACTGTCTGCATAAGGCGTGGATCACGATCCTCGAATGCCCGACGAATCCTTACCTCATTACCCTGATCTAAATATTTGCTCATATCTGCTCCGTAAGCAACCATATTGTCGTAAAGCGCTTTGTAATTGGAAGTTGCTTCTGTTGTTCCCCAATGTCCATTGCCGGATTGAAGACCATCGCGAAGGAAGAAAGCTACCCGGGCCTGAGGAGTCATGGAATGCCATTCCGGACAATATTCTCCCCAATCAAATACAGAACCATCCGCACATTCATACATCTCCACATAAGCCGGATTCGGAAGATAATTGTTCCAAGCAGAACCGCCGGTTACACGGTTTCCGTAGTTTATTCCTCTTGGGTTGCCCATATCAGTAGTCTCAACACACTGTATGGAGAAAATCATCTCGTCGCATTGTTCGTTAGCTGGTTTGAAAAGCTGGAAAAAATCATCATTCCCCGCAGCGCCATTGCTTGGGCTGAAAAGCGCATATCCAAGTTCTTCGATAGCTTCAAAATCTGCGAGAGCTTTAGAATAATCGTTCAAAAACTGATAGGCTTGACCTCTGAATGCATAAGCGGCTCCTTTCGTGATACAGCCGTAACTGCTATTTCCTTTCGCATATTTGCCGGGAAGATTCGGTTCATTGATGCAATCCGTAAGATCAGAGATTACCTGATCCCATACTTCGGCCTCAGTAGAACGAGGTTTAGTAGCTTCCGTATTCTCTACATTTTCCGTATAGATAGGGACGCCCCTCCAAAGTACATTCAGATGAAGGTAAGCCCAGGCGCGCAGGAATTTACATTCGGCTTTAAGCCGGGCTTTCTCGCTATCATCCATTTCAGAGACATTATCAATATTATTGATTACGTCGTTGGCCCGGTATACAATTGTATAATAGAATTTATAGTGCATGGAAACATTCGCATCAGAAGGTGTACAAAAGCCGGAAATAACAAAGCAGTTGTTCTTCCAGTTCATATCGATATCCATTACAGACGACCATGCATCAGATGGAATACCTATACTACCGCTGGTATAATTCTTGGAGAATCTACCATAAAGTCCATTATACACTCCTATTACAGCAGCACGGGCCAAGACCGGACTGTTCCACACATTGGCGCTTGAGAAACTGTAGGTTGGCGACGTGTCAAGTAAATCGCCCTTACATCCGGTTAAATCAAACAATATTACTGACACAGTAAAAATAGTGATTATTTTATTGAATAAATTTTTCATATTTCCAATATATTAGATATTTCCAAAGAATTTTAAAATGTCAGATTAATACCAAGTGCAAACTGACGCATAGTTGAATAACCGACAGTGGTACGCATTTCAGGATCTTGCCCTGAGAATCCAGTGATAGCGAAAAGATTCTCTCCTGAAGCATAGACACGTAGCTTTTCGACATAGAACTTTTTAGAAATCCTACTGGGAAGGGAGTATCCCAATGTCAGGTTCCTGAGTTTAACAAAATCGCCTTTCTCCAAGTGGAGAGAGGAAGTTGTCGAACTTTGAGCGCCTGAAACATTAACCAAACGAGGTTGCTTTGAAGTGAGATTAGTTCTGGGATCCGTAGGATTTTCGGGATTATAGAAGTAGTGATCTAAAGCCACATCATCAGGAATTGCGTAACCGTAGATTGTCTCACTGGAGTTTCTTGATGTAGAATAGTAATAGATGCTAAATCCTGCCGCACCACCCCAACTCATAGAGAAGTCAAAGTCTTTCCAGTATGCGTTGGCCAGAAGACCAAAATTGTACTTAGGGGTAGTTGAAGTTCCTTGAAAATCAGAATCGTATGAATTGCCATATATACCATCACCATTGGCATCTGCATAAATATACTCACCATACCAGAGCGCGTTTCTTGCTACAGTATTATAGGGTTGGAAAGTGTAGCCTGCTCCTTGCATGGCCTGAAGCCACTTCATGTCGTCCTCTGTACGGATCATACCGTCTTTCGGGCCGCCATTTATATTCACCGAACCATCCCCATTGAAGTATGAACCGCTTCCTTTGTAAGTGTCTGGAAGATAAAACTCATTTATCTGATGACCTTCGATAACCCTTGTAGAGGTACCGGTAGAAACATCTCCGATGTTAGTGGAATACGCTGTATGCCCAGAGTCCCAACCTCTTTCCAACTTGCCTTTATATTTACTGACAAAGTTTTTGTTGAAAGAGAATTGTCCCCTGACATTATAGCTGAAGTCCTTACCGATATTGTTTCTCCATCCAAGCTCGAATTCAACCCCCCTGTTAGTAACTTCCGCGATATTCTCTTTCGGAGCAGTAGCATTTCCCATTACCATGTACATATCAGGCGTGTAGAGGATTCCGGTAGTAAGCTTGTCATAGACATCAATATTGCCAGTCAGTTTATTATCTAAGAATCCAAAGTCGATACCTACGTTGGAAACAGCGGTTTCTTCCCAGGTAAGGGCCGTATTGGCAATAGATGTGATAGCGATACCGCTTGCCAATGCCTGCCCGGTTGAATAATTGGTTGTCGAATAAACAGACTGCCAGTCGTAGTTGCCGATCGAATTATTGCCGAGTTTACCCCAGGAAGCACGAAGTTTAAGATTAGTCAACCATTGTGCAGATTTGAACCAAGGCTCTTCCGTCATACGCCAACCGACCGATAATGACGGGAAAGTACCCCAGCGGTAATCAGGAGCAAATCTTGAAGAACCATCGTAGCGTACGTTAAACTCAAACAAATATTTGCTTTTGTAAGCATAATTCGCGCGTCCGAATATGGAACGGGCTGTAAATTCAGTTCCATAACCGGTTGTCGAATAAGGTGTGGTAGCGGCATTAAAATCGTTTATGCTGGCGTCCGTAAGACCTAGCTTGCTTACATCGGTCACTCTGTAATTATACCTCTGTTCCTCATAACCAACCATAGCGGACACATCATGGGAACCGAACGACTGGTTGTAATTGATCAAATGGTTCAACTTTGTATTATTCTCTCTTGTGTAATACATATACGTATAAAGCGTTGACGGATCATTAGCTCCTGTAGAAAAAGCGCCCTTAGAAAAACTGTACTTCCCAATGGATGTATCTACCGTCTTTTTCTCACGGCGAAGGTCATTATAATAGAAATCAAAGTTATACGTGAAATATTTCAAGAACTTAACCTGGGCATACCAGTCTGCATAAAGCTGTGAATATTTATCATGTCCGTCTGTGAGAGCCATATCCCAAAGAGGGTTATGCGATTGCGGATCATCCTCCGGCCCTTCCGGCGCACCGAATTTTCCGTCATAAAACGGATATGTACAAGGAAGCATCTTCTGCGTATTAATTGTGTTGAAGAAATTGTCCCTGCTAGAGCTCCTTACATCACGGTCGGTAACATTCCCCCAGACGCGGGTGCCCACCCTCAGCCAGTCAGTAATATCCGAATACAGATTCACACGTCCCATATATCTGGTGTAACCTGTCATCTTGACAACACCCGGATTGTCAATATAAGAAAAGCTCATGGTGTAGCCTGTCTTATTCTCCTTTCCATCAATAGAAACAGTGTGCTTCTGCATCCATTGTTTAGTGTATATTTCATCCCACCAGTCCGTATTAGGATAAGCCACATAGTTAGGATAACCTGAAGCAGCAATCCCATTCGGATTGGCCTTGGCTGTTGTCCACGTATCAATTGAACTTTGCGAGAAAATATCAGGATTACCAAGGTTAAATGAAGACTCGTTCATCAGTTGCATATATTGTACGTAGTCGGAAATCGTATGGATAGTCTTAAAAGGTTCATTATAAGAAACGATTCCATCGTAGCTTACGCTAATCTTGCCATCCGTACCATTCTTTGTTGTGACGATAATGACGCCATTGGCTCCTCTGTTTCCATAGATTGCACAGGAAGCTGCATCCTTCAGAATAGATACACTGGCAATATCAGAAGGGTTAACCATACTGATACTCTGCTCCATACCGTCGACAAGGATAAGAGGGGCAGAAGTGTTTAATGTACCGACGCCGCGAATATTGTAAGAAAAGCTTTCCACATTGGGCTCGCCTGAACTTTGCATAATTTGAAGTCCCGGAGAAGCGCCGTTAAGGATCTGAGAAGCATCTGTGACGGGTCTTGACGATATTCCCTCAAAATTAACGGTAGAGACAGAACCGGTCAAATTGACTTTTTTCTGAGTACTATAACCAACGACAACAACTTCCTCCAATAATTCCTGATCTTCAGTCAATACGATTTCCATCCTTTCTTTAGCTGCCACTTCTTGATTCTTATAGCCTATATACGAAAATTGCAGTATGGCTCCTTTTGGTACTTTAGCTAATTCAAAGCGACCATTTGCATCTGTCACAGTGCCTATTGTTGTCCCCTTGGCCATAATATTGACCCCAATAAGCAGCATACCTGAAAGATCCGTAACAGTCCCTCTAACCACAAGCTCGTCTTGTGTAATAATAGGCGCTGAAAGAATATGATTCCTGTTTACTTCCTTTTCATTCTTTACAATGACTTGCCGGCCTTTGATGACATAAGATAAGCCATTGGAAGAAAAGAATTCTTTAAGAATTTCGTCAACAGATTTGTCTTCGGCATTAACCTCAACCTTCTTACTAAGATCTACGGAAGCTTCATATATAAACACATAGTTGCTGTTTTTTTCTATATATGAAACAATCTCTCCGATTGTTTTACCTTGTGTCACAAGAACCTGTATTTCTTCGGTTTTCTCAGGGATGATTGCATTTGCGGTCAACGAGGAAAACGAAAACAAGGACACTAATAAGCATGATAATTTTATATAATTAATCTTCCTACGATTAATTTTAGCGATATTTTCCATATCTTTGTATTCTTTTTTTATATTTAAGGATTAATTTCTTTAATAAATTAGGATCGGATATTTGCTGCAACGGTATCCGATCTTTTTATAGCTTTTTCATTTTTATGTTTCCATAGGCTAATGCAGTTATTTGTTAATACTATATAATCTCTTCACGTTCTTTCCTATTCCAAGAAATAAAATCCTCCATCTTCTGACTTTTGAATATTCAATGATGCGGAAACTTTTATAACATCCAAAACATCGTCAATCGAATCAGAAAGATCAAGTTTGCCGGAAAGTCCTCGGTTTTCAATATTTTTATCATACCCGATTGGAATCCCATAATAACGAGATATTTTGTTCACCACTTCCGATACCGGATCGTTATCCAAGAGCATGACATTGTCTTTCCAGCAAATATATTTAGTTACATCTACTTCCTCTTTCTTCATGATGCCGTCTTTTAGACTTACCATTTGAGAAGGGCTCAACAATATTTTTCCTTTTGCGGAGGATTTTACTTCCACACTTCCGTTTACCAACACAATCGATATATCATTCTCTTTATAGGCGGATACATTAAAGACAGTTCCTAAAACCTTTACACTTAACCCCTTTGTGTTTACAATGAACGGGACTTTCGGATTATGAGCTACTTCCAGATAAATTTCTCCTTCCACTGCTATTTCTCGTTTGTCATCATCAAAAACTGAAGGATAAATCACGTGACTGGCAGCATTAACATACATTTTTGTTCCGTCCGATAAAGTGATGTGCATGCGTTTACCTTTTGGTACAATTATATGATTCAATAGGCTTTTCTCTTTTATTAATGCCTCTACCGCCATCGAAGATGGATTATTTACGGTTGCAGAACCTTCCTTGTCATAATGAACAATGGCTTCATTTTCTAATTCAACATGATGGTTATCAGAGAAAACTAATTTGATTTGATTCAGGCTGTCTATAGAAGTTACTTCCTTTTCTAACTCAGTAACAATGGATAAATCTTCTGTTGAATTGAATAAGGGGAATGAAATAAAAAAAAGAATGGCGACAGACGCTGCAACCGACAATCCGGTAAAAAGTATTCGATATTGTCTTTTTTTACTTTTTGCGGAAAATTCAGTAGAGACTAATTTCTCCACATTATCCCAGGATGCTTGTATTTTTGCATTGCTAATTTCATTTCGCTTTTTGACAAAAGAAACAAATTGTTTCATTTCGTTGTCAAAGCTTGTATGTTGTATTTTGCTATCCTTTGCCATACACTTCTTGTCTTTTTATAGTTATTACAATTCATATACCGCCATGGTACTCACCCAAAGTTCATTTTAACAAAATAAATTCGATTATTCTTCTTTCCAAGACGGGTCAGACAGCAGCAGGCCTCTTAATTTTACAATTGTCCGGAACAGAAGATTCTTGCTGGATTGATAATTGATCGTTAATAAAGTGGCTATTTCATCATGACTCAGTTCCATTATATAATACATATATAATATCTCTTGTTGTTTGGAAGATAATTTCTTAAAAGCCGAACTGATAAAGATATTCCGGGGAGATAAATCTTCTTCTTCAAAAAATTCATCTGCTTTAACGGTTAAAACTTCATCGGGATAACTAATTAGTAAACCATTGCGTACTTTATTGGATTTTAATTCATTATATAATGCATGCCGGAATGCTTTCAACAGATAACAACGTACAGACGGAGTTGAAGACAAACCCGAATGATTGGATATTAATTTGACAAAGAAATCCTGAAGGCAATTCTCGATGAGGTCTGTATCTTTAACGTATATCTTCCCATAATTAAATAATACGGGATAGTATCTTCGATATAAAACTTCAAAAGCTTTACGATCACCCTTTAGACAAAGAAGCCATATTATTTCATCCGTTTTTTGATACATTTTATATCATATGCTTTATTTATATAGAAAAAAGCGTGGTGCTGCACTCTTTTCGTTAGTGAGGCTCTGGTAAGCCCGAACACAAATAAGCAACAGCCCACGCCAATGTGGCGCGAAACCATTTAACTTATTCTTGTGTTCGTTAAAATGTACCAGATTCCACTAACAAGAATAACGTAATGTTTTCTTACATTTTCTAATACGTCCGAAACGATGTCGTTTCTATTACAAACATAGTGAATATCGAATCAAATGGAAAGATTTTAGCGGAAAATCTTTCGGGCTATTACCATATGCTTGAGGTGGCTCAACTATTTTTCGGAAGAATTTGGGTAGAAGTTGTAAACTTATCCCATCGTTTTATTGATTTGGTAACGAATAAGTATTTGTATGATTGTTTCTTTTTTATCATACCACCCAGGTAAGACATGTGCATCACCCAGGTGAAATAGGTATACCACCTAGGTAGAATAAGTATATCACCTAGGTGGTACGATAAAAAGTGTGTTATAAAAATACGAAATATACACGATTCAATCGATAGTTTTAGATGAAGAAACGGTTACTTCTCTGATAGAAAAACAACAGAAAGTTATAGAAAAATACAAATAAATATTTAGCCATTAGAGCCTGTTTAAGTTTCAATAAAGAAAACCACAGCACCCCTCTTTTTTTGTCTTTAAATAATTTTCTTCATTTACCCATTTTGACTTTTTGGACTTACGAAAATCAACTCTTGGGTGACTTCTACAATAATCTTTGATTGAACGAATTGCCCGATTTTAAGTGATTGGTTTAACGATCTCGATCTTCAGGCCAAAAGCATCTATGAATCAATGATTTTCGTTTGTATTTTATGCAAGTGAGCCATATTATGGATCAACCCGGATTCTTGTGGATTTTTTTTATGCATAAATATTAGTTAATCTGAATAGGAAGTAAGGAATATGTTTTACTCCTCTCAAAGTAGCTCTAAACAATTTGATTTTAGCATTGAAACTTTCAGCAGAGGCATT
>JAISDJ010000023.1 GCA_031264865.1 Tannerellaceae bacterium
ATGCTAATTTCATGAATTTCATATTCGTTTCTCCTCTCTTTTTAATAAATACTCTTTTGTTTCGTTTTTTATTAGACTCATCAATATACGCAGGGTTTAATCTGCATTTTACATTAAAACATTCATTTATAAGAACACTTTATATCGTACTTACAAATATAATTCATTTACACGATTACCGTAAGATTTACAGATTATTTAACTATATATCTTATCCACAAACCGATACTCGTCTGATGTATGACGTAATTTTGAAGTAAAACGCTGCATAAGCCGGTAGAAAATTTATCCGGTTCAGTTAGAAGCGTTCAATAGAATGGGAAGAGTAGAGACAGGATCCATGGAAGAGATGGTGATACGGTTTTTCCCTTGCGTACATACTAAGCATTTGGATTGCAATTCGTGCGTGTCCATATCAAACAGCAACTCGGGGTTAAAGTGTTGCCCGTTCACCCGCACTTCAAAATGCAGATGTTCCGTTGTCGCCCTGCCTGTCCTCCCTACCAATGCAATAGGCGTACCGGCCTTTACGTATTCTCCCTGCTTGATTAAATGCCTGGAATTATGGCTGTACACGGTTTCCAGACCGTTAAAATGCCGCACGACGATCACATTTCCGTAAGCATAATAGGGTTTAGCCATTCGTACGATACCATCGAAGGCGGCGCGTATCGTATCATTCGCAAAGGTTTTCAAATCGGTCCCCGAATGATTTTTTCGCCTGCCCGCATAAGAAGAAATCATTTTGGCGCCCGGAAGAGGGAACGAATAGTTTTCTTTCTGTATCCGCGTCAGGTCTATCAGCATCGTCTTATCATTCTTAAACAATTTTGGGTCGGACACGCATACATGATTCATATCGAACGCACAAAAATTCTCCGTTATATCAAATAAAGGCGAAGCAGGCGCCTCCACTTCGGCCAAAGCGACGGGAGGGAGATAAAACGTAAAATGGGCGGAAGGCAGATCAATACCGCAGGCCGGAAACACAGCGGAAGCTCCGGACGCGTTGCCGGACGTAGAAGTATGAACCAAACTGCAATCAGAAAGTATCCCGATCAAACCAATAACATATATATAATGTAAGGCCTTCACCATCCCATCTTTTATTAATTGCGCAAATATATAAAAAAATAAGATACGCAACAAACCCGTCGCCCAACGATTTCTACCGGAACGTTTGCTTACAACTATCGCATAATCCTTTTATAACGTAATTAATACTGTCGGACGAAAAGCCTTCGGGCAGGTCAACCATAGGGACTTGCTTTTCGCGAAGGCAAAAAGTCCTTTTACATTCTTTGCAGTAAAAGTGTACGTGCTGCCGTTCAATGGAACAATCGCAGCCTTCCTCGCAGGCGGAGTACTTTAATGAACCCGAGCCATCATCTATCGTATGTATCAGATGTTGTTTCAGAAACAATACCAATGTTCTGAAAATAGTTGACTTATCAATTGTTTGTAATTCCGTTTCCATATCGGCAAGGCTGACGACGGCTTTCCGTTTCAGGATCGCTTTCAGTACCAGTATCCTTGTAGACGTTGGTCTGACGCCCTGCTTTGATAAACGTTCTATGTAATAATCAGTTGTATTTTCCATAAATACCACTTATCACAGGGATATCTTTCTGTCGGAATACAAAGACCCGGCGATACCGGCTTCCAGGCCGCGGAGTTCGGCTAATCCGCGAAGGCGTCCGATACAGGAGTAGCCGGGATTCGTCTTTTTCCGGAGGTCGTCTATCATCTGGTGTCCGTGGTCGGGGCGCATGGCGATAGAACATCCCCGCCGTTGCTGCAAGGCAAGTAAGGCTTTCATTACACCGTACATGTCTACATCTCCTTCCAAGTGATTGGCTTCATAAAAATTACCTTCCGCATCCCGTTGGGTACTACGAAAATGCACGAAGTCAATCCGATCGCCATAACGTTCCATAATGCCGGCAAGATCATTGTCGCTTCGTACGCCAAATGAACCGGTGCATAAGCACAGGCCATTGCTATCGTTCGGTACGGCGTCAATCAATTGCCGGAAATCTTCCTCTGTACTTAAAATACGCGGCAATCCTAAGATTGAATAGGGGGGATCGTCGGGATGAATCACCATTCTTACCCCAGCCTCATCTGCTACGGGAGCAATTTCACGAAGAAAATAAATCAGATGGGCACGTAAACGGTTGGCATCGATATCTTTGTAACGATTTAATTCTTTTCTGAATTGTTCGATCATAAAACTTTCTTCCGAACCGGGTAATCCGGCTATCATGTTACGGGTGAGCAATTGTCTGTCGGCTTCCGTCATGATGTCGTACCGGGCTCTGGCTTTGGCTTTTTCTTCTTCTGTATATTCCAATGTCGCTTCGGGACGCTGAAGAATAAATAAATCGAAAGCCATAAAGGCAGCTTTTTCAAATCGTAAAGCTTTCGAGCCATCCGGTAAAGTATACGCCAAATCGGTACGTGTCCAGTCCAGCACAGGCATAAAATTATAGGTTACAACCTTTATACCGCATGCGCCCAGATTACGGACAGATTCTTTATAGTTATCAATATAACGTTGAAAATCTCCGGTTTGTGTTTTAATATGTTCATGCACCGGTACACTTTCTACTACGCTCCAGCGAAGCCCGGTTTCTTCTATCATGTTGATTCGTTTCCGAATCTCTTCCTTTGTCCATATTTCACCATTCGGGATATGATGTAAAGCTGTTACAATGCCGGTAGCACCGGCTTGTTTAATATCCCATAAGCTTACCGGATCATTGGGTCCGTACCAACGCCAGGTTTGTTCACATAAATACATATTTTCACTGATTACTGATTTATTAAATTGAAAACGCATCAAATCCTCCGTCTATGGGGATTACCGTACCTGTTACGAATGCTGAAGCATCGCTGGCCAACCATTGAAGAGTTCCTAACAATTCTTCCGGTTTTCCTAATCTGCTGAACGGGGTATGTGCCATGACTGTTTGGCAACGATCGGAAGGTGTTCCGTCGGGATTTGTCATTAACGCACGATTTTGTTCCGTCAGGAAAAATCCAGGAGCCATCGCATTTACACGTAAGCCTTCGCCGAATTTAAGGGCTAATTCGCCAGCCATGTATTGCGTAAAGTTACTTACAGCTGCTTTGGCGCAGCCATAACCTACTACCCTGGTCAGCGGACGCAAGGCCGATTCGGAAGAAATATTAATGATACTTCCTTTTTTTTGTTTTACCATTACTTCGGCAAATACAATAGTAGGTAATACGGTGCCAAATAAATTCAGGTTTACTACGCCACGAAAAGCATCTATATCCAAATCGAAAATAGTTTTGTCGGGAGGAATCGTAGCGCCTGCCTGATTGCCTCCGGCCAGATTAACCAATACGTCTATCTGTCCGTATGTTTTCAGGATATTCTGTTTATTTTGTTCCAGTACCTCTTTATTCAAGACATCTGTCAGAAGGAATATAGCTTCTCCCCCACCCGATTTGATTTCAGTAGCTAATTTATCGCCTGCTTCCTGATTTCTGTCAAGAATTACTGTTTTTGCTCCTTCTTTTGCCAGGTGTCTGGCCATACATGAACCCAGTATGCCACTTCCGCCTGTCAGCAAAATCACTTTGTCTTTTACGCTAAATAAATTATTCATCATATATAATTATTATAATAAGTTATATTTTCTTTTACCAGAATGTCAATCGGCATATAATTAACCGGCTCGTCTTTCATATCCAATACAAGATACCGAAACAGCGCTTTCAGGCTGTTTACCCCTTGTACCTCCGGTCGTTGGGCTATCAAATGTGTTATTAATCCGCTTTTCAGGTACTTTATATTAGCGTCTAATACATCATAACCGATGAGTTTAAAATTACTTGCCCGACCTGATTCTTCGAAATATTCGCCAAGCAGACAAGCGCGCGAATTAAATATGATTCCCGCATTTACCTGTTGGTTCTTATTGAAAAAAGCAGTCAGCAGTTCTTTATTATCTCCGTCTTTCTCTCCATAGATACGTACGGTATGTATCAGTCCCCGCCAGGCATGTTCGGAAAGATAGGCGCGAAAACCTTCCTCGCGTTTCGCTACTTGTGTAGAAGATTGATCTCCTTTACGGATAAAACGGAAAATCACTATATCATTATCTTTATCAATCTGCTCCATTAATAATCGTCCGGCAATGTATCCAGAGTCGTACGAGTGCGTTCCGTAATACGTGATACAATGGGTATTTTCAATATAAGCGTCTACCAATACATAAGGTATTCCCAAGCGGTCTAACCGAGTAGCCAAATCTATTACGCTCTCCTGAAAAAGAGTAGCAATCACAACACCCTGACATCCGGATTCTTCAATCTGCGGAATTAATGCATCGAAACTGTTTTTGTCATACTGATTAAAATAGAAACGTTCAACCATTACATTATAACTAAACAACTCCTGCTGAGTTTTGTCAATACCCTCGGAAAATTTCGCCCAGTATTCTCCTTCGGCAAATAAGGGTGTTACGGTTATAATCTTATAGTTTTTTTTCAACGCCAGCGAACGGGCGATGAGATTGGGCTGATAATTGATTTCCCGGAGCACCTTCTCTACCTTGGCCTGCGCTTCGGACGAAACCTTTCCTCTCTTATGTAAAATACGGTCTACCGTACCCGTTGAAACGCCGGACAGCTTGGCGATATCTTTAATTCGGTATGTTTTATTCATGTACAGACGCTACTTTATAATGTGTATATGTGAACGAACACGCCGACAAATATATAAAATAAAATCCCGGAAAAAAGTATCTCCGGGATTTTATCATTCATACGATTTGCTAAATCTTATTCTTCTCCTACTTCAATACTATTCAAAGGAGAGTTCAGTTTCCTGTATACACAACATTGCATTAGCATAATGAGAGGGTAAGCAACAAATATTCCCACTCCCAACAAGATGAAACCAGCTATACATATTCCCAGCATTACCAAAGCCAACAGAAGTAAAGGCAACACCTGGTCTTTCGTCATATCCCAACTCTTTTGCAACGATTCTATAATGCCGGCATCTTCTTCAACGATAAGCGCCACGTAAAACTGTAAACGCAGCGCTATATATACACCGGGAATAATTAAAAGTAACGTTCCGATCAATATAAGGATACCGGATATTAGTCCTGCAACGAAATAGGTTCCTATCTTACGCGCCTGTTGTCCGTAAGCAGAGAATTGCGGTTCTTCACCGTCGAGCGCCTGAAACAGGTTCTTTATGTATCCCAAAGTAAAAATCAGGGATATCACACAAAGAATCAGGTTAATGATAATACTTATCGCAACCGATCCCATAGCGGGAGCAAGCAGCATAGTAAATACTAAGTATAAAATCACATACCCGATAAATAAACCCACCAATATCCATATTTGAGATTTAAGGGCGGCCCATGAGGCGCTTAACACTTCTGAGATTGTAAACTTTGTTTCCATATTATGTAGTTCTTTAAGTTATGTTTAGGCAAAATTATAATTTATTATCAAACCAGCAACTATACTCCGCCTTATTTTATTAAGCACATATAAAAAAGGACTGATATAAAATACCAGCCCCCTCTTTTCTTATGTTATTCTTTCTGTTAAATATTAAAGAACATTTATTTCTTTCAATACAGCGTTTGTCGCATGAACTGCCGCTGCGCTCTTTGCAAAAAGTTCTTTTTCTTCTGCGTTCAAATCTAATTTAACAATCTCTTCGATACCGTTCTTACCCAGAATAACCGGTACACCGATACAAATATCAGATTCGCCGTACTCGCCTTCCAAAGCTACAGAGCAAGAAATCATTTTCTTCTGGTTGTGGATAATTGATTCAACTACCAACGCTCCGGCAGCACCCGGCGCATACCATGCGGAAGTACCCAGAAGGCCTGTCAACGTAGCCCCGCCTACCATCGTGGATTTTACTACTTCTTCTATCTTCTCCTTGCTCAACAACTGGCTTACAGGGATACCTTTATACGTAGCCAAACGAACCAACGGGATCATCGTGGTATCGCCATGCCCACCGATAACCAGACCTTCCACTTCATTGGCGTTGCAGCCTAATGCCTGGGATAAGTAATATTTGAAACGTGAGCTATCCAAAGCGCCGCCCATACCAATGATACGGTTCTTCGGCAAACCTAATGATTTCAATGCCAGATAAGTCATCGTATCCATAGGATTGGAGATAACAACGACAATAGCATCAGGAGAATATTTCAAAGCGCTTCCGGCAACACTTTTTACAATACCTGCATTAACACCGATCAACTCTTCGCGCGTCATACCCGGTTTGCGAGGAATTCCAGAAGTAATTACAATCACGTCGGAATTGGCAGTTTTAGCGTAGTCGTTCGTACAGCCAACTAATGTGGAATCAAATCCTAACAATTGAGCTGTCTGCATCATATCCATAGCTTTCCCTTCGGATACGCCTTCTTTTACATCAAGCATTACAACTTCGTCTGCCACTTCATTGAAGGCAAGAACATTTGCACAAGTAGCGCCAACATTACCGACGCCAACAACTGTTACTTTAGACATAATAATACGTTTTAATATGTTTATTTATAAAAAGATCTTCCGCTATTAAAAA
>JAISDJ010000210.1 GCA_031264865.1 Tannerellaceae bacterium
TGAGCGGCATGTCCAACATCGAGCAAATGGAAGACAACCTGGCTACCATGTCGGACTTCCATCCTCTTAATGCCATTGAATACACCGTCATAGAAAAAGTGCGGAATGCACTGAACGCAATTGAAAATATTCCCTGTACAAACTGTGGTTATTGCGTCAAAGGCTGCTCACAAGAGATTAACATTCCTGCCATTTTCGACACAATGAATCAATATCTTGTATTCAGTAGCCTTGAAACCCCCAAACGCCTTTACGGTTTTTATACACGAAATGGCGGAACCGCCGGAAAATGTGCTGAATGTGCCCAGTGCGAATCCGTCTGTCCACAGCACATCGGCATTATGCAGGAATTGAAACGTGTAGCAGCAGTTTTTGAATGAAGAGAAATAAAAGCATTGATACCCCTACCATGAACGGCATAAACATCATTAACTATTCAGACATCTTCATGGCCTGCTTCTCCGGCAATGCCGTTAAGAAAGTCGACATGGCAAAAGACCATTCCCTTTTATACGTCTACTCAGGCGAAATGGAGGTGACCGAACAGGGCAAAACCGCACTGATCAACAAGGGTGAATGTGCCTTTATCCGCAAAGACAATCGGGTTAATATCATAAAACGTCCCAAAGGAGACGAGCAGTATAAATGTATTGCCTTGAGTTTAACCCGTCGGTTTCTACGCGAGTTTTACCACAAAACGTTAGACAAAAGCCAGCTTCCAACCAATGCCCTACGTCAGAAGTTCAGTCTGTACAAACTTCCTGCCGATCGTCCCGACATCGTCAGCCTCTTTGAGTCGATGACACCCTACCTCAATTCGCCCATAAAGCCCTCCGAAGAACTGATCAAACTCAAAATGACCGAAGGTATCTACTGCCTGCTCAACACAGACAAGAGTTTCTATTCCGCCCTATTCGACTTCTCCGAGCCTTGGAAAATAGACATCCTCGATTACCTCAACGAAAACTATATGTACGACCTCTCACCGGAAGACATGGCTAACTTTACCGGCAGAAGCCTGGCAACGTTCAAACGCGATTTCAAAAAGATAAGCCCCCTATCACCACAAAAATGGCTAATACAAAAGCGTCTGGAAGTAGCACGCCAAAAACTCCGCAATGGCGATAAAAAAGTATCCGAAGTCTGTTATGAAGTAGGCTTTAAAAATCTGTCACATTTCTCCAAAGCTTACAAAGAAGCCTTCGGCACTACACCAAACACAATATTACGATTAATATAAAACTAATTCACGCCGTCTTAACCATATCGCCCGACGATTTCTACATAATTTCCGGACATTCCTTTTTCAACATTTCGTAGATTTCCTGCCAGGGCTTAAGATAAAGGCCAGTAGATTTATCAGCGAGAGCGGTAAAAATTTTTGACGTATAAAACTTATCGGCAGCAGCTTCTGCACCCAGATTAAAATCAGTTATCAGCGCCTCAATTACCGATTCGGAAATCATTACACATTTAACTGTCGACGTCTTTTGCAGAGGTTCTATCATCTGTAACGATTTGCGGGTACAAAAACAAATCTGATGCGTTTCTTCGTGATACTCCAACATACTAAGAAATACATCTTTCGATATCTCGCCACTCAAATATTGGTCTATCCTGTTTTGAACCTTATCGTCTGCAACCGGACCTTCTACAATATCATAATCATGCTGTTGTTCTGTTGTAGATTTATCTCGGTTAAGGACGATAAAATCAAGCCATTGCTCATTGTATCCACCAAATCGAAGGGTCTTATAAACATCATCTACAAATGCTCTCTCGTAGAACTTAAATTCAGTTACAACACCTTTCACATCATGCTTACTTCCGATAACTTCAGCCCATGCCTCAGCATGCTTACGGAATTTCGTAACATAGAAACCACGTCCGAAGTCTTTATTTGCCTGCCCTTTCGACAAATCAATTTCCGCAATCTCAGTATGACTGCCATGATAAACCTGCATTACCGTTCGCCTCCATTTTTATAACATACATTATACAAATCGCGAACTACCCAAAAAGGATTGTCCGTATGCAATGCCCACCAATGTTTCATAAGAAAATCCAGTCCGCCATATTTTTTCAGATAAAAATAAGCTTCCTGTATTCCCATTTTATATGCGTAGGCAAACTCAGGTATGATAAAACTGATAAAGCCAACCTTATCACTTGTCTGTTTATCCAATGTTGTTGTATCCATAATCCCTATATTTTCAAATCATATTGTAAAGATACAAATTTATCGCAAACAACATTGCAACCTAGTTGCACCAAAAAGAACATACCTTTGCAGCATCAATCATTAAACGCAAAGAAGATGATAAGTACAACCTCCGTCAACAAACATAATCTCCAGCCCTACCTACCTGCCGCCGTCAGCCTTACGATGTTGCTAGCCGGTATTGCGGCCGATAATCTTTTCACCGTCACCTGTTTCACAGGATACATACGGCTTACCTGGTATCTCGTAGCCTACCTGCCCGTAGGGCTGCCCGTCCTCAAAGAATGTGGAGAAGCCCTGCGAGACAAAGAATTTTTCACCGAATTTACCCTCATGATCCTGGCCACAATAGGAGCATTTGCCATTGGACAATACCCTGAAGGTGTCGCTGTAATGCTGTTTTATTCCATTGGCGAACTATTCCAGGGCGCAGCGGTCAACAAAGCAAAAGGCAATATCAAAGCATTGCTCGACATCCGTCCCGATATAGCTAACGTAATAAAGAACGGCAACGTACGCAGCATGAAGCCCGAAGAAGTACAAATCGGCCAGATAATACAAGTAAAAGCCGGCGAAAAAGTCCCCCTAGACGGCGAATTGCTAAGCCCCGAAAGCAGCTTCAACACAGCCGCCCTCACAGGAGAAAGCAAACCCAAAACCATTCGACAAGGCAAACAAGTACTCGCCGGAATGCTCAACGTAGGCAAAGTAATAGAAGTAAAAGTCACATGGATATACGCCGACAGCTCACTGTCTCGCATACTGGATATGGTACAAAACGCCACCGCTCGCAAAGCCAAAACAGAACTACTCATCCGGAAATTCGCCAAGATCTATACCCCCATAGTCTTCTTCCTGGCCCTGGCAGTAGTCATAATACCCTACTTCTTCGTCAGCGACTACCAATTCTCGGCATGGCTTTACAGAGCGTTGATTTTTCTGGTCATTTCCTGTCCCTGCGCCTTAGTTGTATCCATACCACTGGGGTACTTTGGCGGAATAGGAGCCGCCTCAAAAAACGGCATTCTGTTCAAAGGTTCAAACTATCTGGATCTGATAACCAAAGTCAACACCGTAGTTATGGACAAGACCGGAACACTAACCAAAGGCGTCTTCCGAGTACAGAAAATCGTAACCAACGGCATGGATGAGTACGAATTTATGCAACTCCTCATCGCCCTGGAAAGCCAGTCTACCCACCCGATAGCCAAAGCTATTGCAGCTTACGAAAACACAGAAACCAACACCTATCAGGCAAGCAACGTACAAGAAATCTCCGGACATGGCCTAAAAGGAACCGTAGGCAATTACGAAATCCTGGCCGGCAATACACAACTATTAAAGAAATTCGGTATTTCGTACGACACAGCCATAGACCAAATCGTAGAAAGCATCATCATCGTAGCCCTCAACAATCAATACGCCGGCTACGTACTGATAGCGGATGAAATAAAGGAAGATGCCCGGCAAACGATCCAACAAATGCACCAATACGGCATCACCCACACCATTATGCTAAGCGGCGATAAAGACTCCATAACCCAAGAAGTAGCTCAAACCATAGGCGTAGACCAAGCCTTCGGCAATCTATTACCCGAAGATAAAGTACAAAAAGTAGAAGAAATAAAGAAAGACGAATCACGCACCGTAGCTTTCGTAGGCGACGGCATAAACGACGCCCCCGTACTGGCACTGAGCGACGTAGGCATTGCCATGGGAGCCCTGGGTAGCGACGCCGCCATAGAAACAGCCGACGTAGTGATACAAACCGACCAGCCCTCCAAAATCATAACCGCCATAAAGATAGGACGAGCCACAAAACGTATCATCTTTCAGAACATAGCATTCGCATTCGGCGTAAAAGCCGCCGTACTAATCCTAGGAGCCGGAGGACTCGCCACCATGTGGGAAGCCGTCTTTGCCGACGTAGGCGTAGCCCTGCTCGCTATTCTGAACGCTACAAGGATACAAAAGAAAAAATATACCAAATGATTATCCAAAGCAGCGCCAAGCCTAATACTTCACCTTCCGGTCAAACTTCCCCTCCTCGGTATAGTATTTCCAGGTACCTTTGGGACGGTTGTTTACAAACTTTCCACGTACCTTCAGCGTCCCATTCTCATAATACTCACGGTAGCGGCCGTGGCGTTTTCCGGCTTTTACTTCAGATTCGCTTTGTAGCTCTCCCTCGGGATAGAACTCACGTAATACGTTTCCCTGGAACTTCTCTACATAAAAGCGCTTCAACTCATTCATAAGCTCTTTCTCCGTCTCGGCATCTTCATCCATTTTGCTGTCCTTTTCATCTGCCTCATCAGAATCAATCGCTACACTCACCTCCGGTTCATAAGGCTCGTAAGCCATAGTATATTGCAAGGAAGCTAAATGGCTATCACCTACTACCTGCATCGTCCAATAAGGAAAAGAATACAAGACGTTCCTGTCCGATTGAAGCTCATTCCAGGTACTCACATTTAAAAGAGGACGAAGCTGTGGGTAAAACTTACGAATATCCGTATACAAGAAAAGCGTTGAGTTCGTCTCAAAACCACCCAAGGCTTTCTTAAACCCCGCCTCACCCTTCAGCACATTCCCCTGTTCATAATCCTCTATAAAGGAAAGGAGAGACGAAGGCTTATTACTAAACACCACATAATCGTCTATATAAGTATAATAAGGCTTCTCAAACGTATCAAACAAACTCCCAAAAAACAAGCGGAAGAAACCCTTCATCTCAACATAATTAACATCGAAGCCTTTATAACTCACGGTCTTTACCTTAACAGGCGTCCGGTTTTTGATCCTCTTTTCTATGTACGCCATTTTCTCTCGTGCATCTTCAATATCCTTTGTGCCAACGGCCAATATCAATTCCGGATCACTACCTAATAGTCCGGGCTCGGATTGAGACAAAGCAAATTCGCCCGACATCCAACTAAGAAAATGCTCCTCAAACGAGAATCCGAAATACTTCTCCAACCTCCTCCTTGTGTCTGCATACGAGTTATACGCCGCCGCATCTTCCGTAGAAAGAGCGCCCTCCAACTCCTTAACAAACGTAGGCAAATCGCCAAAACCAATATTCATATAAAACGACGTACGTGCCGACATAATTTCGTGCGCCTTCATCCGATGCTTCCCCGAATTCAGTAAAGCCGTCATATAAGGGCTGGCCTTCTCCTTCCGAAGCGTATAGCCCTTCATCTCCACCTTCTCCTTCTCCATAAGCAAATACAGGCCTGCAAAGTCCATAGACTGGCTGAACATATCCATATACTCATTACTTCCACCCAAATAAATAGACATAAACTCAGGAAGATTCGCATAGTTAACGAACATACGGAACAAGCCCTTACCTGCTACCAACTTCTCCGCCTCCATAAAAGAATAATCAAGCCCGATCTGAGGCGTATTGCGGGCATCAATAGAAGCCTCCACCAAGCGGCTGGTATAAGAAGCGATAAAGTGATTTTCCACAAAAGCAGCATAAAGAATATCATGCGTTTCAGGATCGCGCATCTCTATAATACTTACCCCACTATACGAACGATGCGTAACCGTAAAATCAGTCATTCGCAAAACAACCTCAATCTGATCCTTCAGCAAATTCAGCTTAGACGTCTTCTGCATATCCAGAACAATGAGGAAGTCCCAATCCCTCGCACGCACCTTATGTATGGAAAGCAGCATATCCCGTTTTCCCACCAGCGACAAAAGGCCTTGATTACTAAGAATCACAGAATCCATACGATCAATATTCTGCGCCATTTCGGCAAAAGCCTTCGCCTTTCTCATCGTCTGAAAACCAGGGCTGTTACTGAACGTCTTCCAATCATCCACCGGGTTAGAGAACTGGACAATAAAAGCCGCATCCGCCGGAACCAGATAAATCTGCCGTATATTCCGGTCCGGAGATATAAAGATGCCACTAATAAAATAAACCACATACAGCGCCACCAAGACGCTCACTATAATTAAAACCCTCTTGCCCAAGCCACTTTTCTTAGGAGGGGATACAATCTGTTGTTCTTCTTCCATTGATCTGTTATTATTTACCCGCAGCCTTATAGGCAAGGGCATACATACGCATCTGTTTTATCATAGACATCAAGCCATTAGAACGCGTGGGCGTGATATGTTGCTTCAGCCCCGTTTGGTCGATAAAATAAAGGTCTGCCTCCAGAATCTCCTGCGGTGTATGGCCAGACAACACGCTAATTAAAAGAGCAACAATCCCTTTAACAATCACCGCATCACTCTCTCCTTCAAAGAACAGCTTCCCGTCCCTATACTCCGTATGCAACCACACACGGCTTTGGCAACCTTCTATAAGGTTACTCTCCGTCTTATATTTCTCATCCAACGGCGATAACGAATTCCCCATATCAATCAATAAACCATACCGGTCTATCCACTCATCAAACACGGAAAACTCCTCTATTATCTGATCCTGAATCTCATTAATCGACCGTATCATAAAGCCTTCTCCTTATAAATAACCTCTAAAACCGTTTGTCCGACACCCTTCAGTGTCTCTCTATCAATATTCTTCATCGTATCATTATGCGTGTGCCAGTAAGCGGCAAAACCAAGATCCCTCTCCGGATCATAATTAATAATGTCAATCGACGGAATGCCACGCTCAATTACCGAATGATGATCATCCAGCACACTACCTCCCTCGGCATTAATAAAAAACTTTCCATACCCCAGGTCACGCGCCGTATTCCACACCCTCTCGACAGTACGCGCCGAATACCGCATAGACGTATACTCCTTATAAAACGAAGCATGATGAGCGCCAACCATATCAAGCAAAATCCCATACTCCGCCCTATATCCCGGCTGATGCGGATTCTTAGCCCAAAACTGCGAACCCAGACACCACGAATCAGGCACATAATGCGTAGCCTTCTCAAACTCAGGCACCCCATAATCCTCTGCGTCAAAGAAAATAATATCAACTCCAACCTCCGGATTACGCAGCCCCAACTGCCGGGCAATCTCAAGCAACACCCCAACACCACTAGCCCCGTCGTCGGCCCCGTCAATGGGCGTACGCTGCTTAACCGGATCCGTTTCCTGATCAGCAAACGGACGAGTATCCCAATGCGCAAAAAGCAACACCCGCTTCTTATTTTCCGAACAGTAAGACCCCACAATATTTCTACACGACAACCTCTCCCCATTATACGCCGTAAGCACCATATCCTGCACAAACGTCACAGCCCCAAACCGCTTCAGTTCCGAAACCAAATAATCCCCACAAAGCCGATGCGCTTCAGTATTAGGCACCCGTGGTCCAAAACCCACCTGAGTCTCCACATACACATAAGCACTATCCGCATCAAAACCAGGAGCTGCATCAGCCTCACTAACCGTACCCGTCAACTGATCGCCCGCCCCCTTATTCCCACAAGAAAGTAAGAGACAAGCCAATATCATAGAAAAAACCTTCACTCTATTCATACCACAAACGTAATAAACCCTACAAACGTACACAAAATACTTCGTATCCCTGAGCAGTAATCCAAAAATTTATTCCCAACACATTTTACCTCCAAAAGCTAAAAACCCAAAAATCGTTAAATATTATCATTCTTTAACCATAAAACCCACCCCAAAGGATAACCCAAAAACAACGTAACATTGTTATTATTAATACAAGTAGCACACTTTCCCCAAACAAGCCCCACGCCGAATTTAACAAATATGATAACAAACCAAATATCAGAGAAAACAGAAAAAATCCAAAAAACCACCCGCCACAACCCTCAATAAACCACCATATTAACCCCTCCCAAACATAATGTACAAAATACAGCAAGGACGTAGGCACAACGAAGGCAGTACGTAAGCATGCCCTAGGAATGCCCTACACACGCCCTATCCATGCCTAATCTAAACCCACCCCATACGCTCCCCGTTCCCGCCCTGTTCCCGCCCCGTTCGCTATCCATTCCCAAGCGATTTCCGACCGATTCCCAATCCGTACCCAATTTACACCAAACCAAAGCCCGATCCATTCCCAACTGATCCCTAACCGATTCTCTATCTACACCTTATATATACCCAATATATACCTAATCCAAACCAATCGCGTCCCCAGTCTGTCCCAAACCCGTCCCCTCAATCCACCAGAAGAAGAAGCAGAAAAAACACTCCCCGTGCCCGCAGGGAACGTATGACTTAGGATAGGGTTGCAAGCCTATCAACAAAGCCAACCCCCCAACCCCCTAAAGGGGGGGCTAAGAGAAAACCGCCCGTTCCCGCAAAAATCCCCAAAAAACAGCAAAGCCAAACCAAACATCGAACGGCATCAAACACACTCTGTTCCCACAGGGAACGCATACCTTAGGATAGGGTTTCAACCCTATCAACAAATACCACCCCCACGCATAGCCCTGGAAGGGCGTAATAGAACCCTGTTATCACCACCTGTTCACAATAACAATAACGCCCCGTTGGGGCTACAAGAGGCTTGGAGAAACTCATGATGATAGGATTAAAATCCTATCCTAAG
>JAISDJ010000136.1 GCA_031264865.1 Tannerellaceae bacterium
AGTGAGCCGAAAGCCGGACTCGAACCGGCGACCTATTCATTACGAATGAATTGCTCTACCAACTGAGCTATTTCGGCCAATTGCGGTGCAAATATACGAATATTTGGATTAATGCAATCGGGTTGGGATTTTTTTTGTTGGGGAAATAATAGGTTGATAATATAAGAAAGCCGTTACATTTAGGTATGCAACGGCTTTCAGGAAACAGGATTGTAAATGTTGTTACATCTTAGGGCCTTCTCCCCATTGTGGGTTATTCTGGTCTTGCCATGTCCGTTCGGAGTTCAAGATAGCACCTGAGCCTACGGTATAACCTTGCGCTTTATATGATTCGATTAATATAGGATACATCAGGTCGGTTTCAGCAGGAGCATTCAATGCCATACGGCGTGGGAACAATGTTACCTGAACATTGTTCGCTGCATAATCTGCCCGGTTAAATAAAGTAGAACCTATTTTGGGCAGACCTGAACGTTTTGCCGTTGTGTATTGATCAATCGGTTGCATGTTGAAGTGAAGCATTTGCTGGAGGTACACTTTTTCCAGGTCGGCGGCTTTGCTTCCGCTTAACTTATAGGCGTCTTTAGCCATCATGGTTTCGATTTCTCCCTCTTGCAGATCGATTACTTTTTCGTTCGGGTCGTAATTATAGGTTGTTCCGTAATAAGGTATTTTGTTGTTTTTAGCCAACAAATCGTATTCTTTTACGGAGGCGGCAAGTGCACGGTTGTAATAAGATTCGGCCGATTCGGGCAGATTAGCTCCCAACAAGGCAAACTCTGCCAGATAGAGGTTTGTTTCGGCCGTGGTCATATACATACCCCACCAGGGTACATCTTCTTTGTCTTCTACCACTGCATCCCCCGGAGCTACGGGTAGTCTAAAGTCGATACGTCCGTAAATCATCTCTTTTTGGTATTCCGAGAAAGGATAATACGTTATGTTTTCTAATCTGCACCGGATACCGTAATTGAACCAGTCGCCAAACTTAGCAGCCTGTTGGCCGGCATTAAAGTCGAGCGGGAATCCCTGGTAACGTATCCATGGCTCTCCGGCGCCTTTCCAGGCCTGGAATTGGTATTTTCCGTCGGCGTCTGTTCCGTATGTTACGTTCTCCATAATGTAAGCGGGCACGTCGTTTTGTCTTCCGGCATCAAAGAAGGCTTGTAGTACTTTAGAATTCCAATGGTTCTTCCTGTAGATGAAGCGTACGCGCGGGTCTCTGTTGTCTACCATGAAATCGATAACTGTTTTTGAACCTCCTATAGACATAAGCACATCATTTTCCCAGTGATAGGTGTAATCATTGCTGGAGCTATTATAAATGGCTTTGTTGAATAAGAAGTCTTCTCCTTCGCTGTTGATAAAACCAGCGGAAGAATTGGCCACTTCGCTTGCCAACTGGAGGGCTTTGGCCCTGTCGACGTTAATCATACGGGCGGCCAGTTTCAGTTTCAGCGAATTAGCCAGCTTTGCCCAGCTTGCTTTATTGCCTTTGTAAATAGGATCTTGTGAGGCTTCGAATACCTGTTCGGTAGCGGTTGTTAACGCTTTTACGTCATTATCCAGGCTTGTAAGCCATAGGGTATACAAATCTTCTACGCGATCGTATTTCGGCGTTAATGTTCCGCCATGAATGGCTTGTGCCCCTTCGGTATAAGGGATATCGCCAATGAAATCGGAATCGAAAATACCCATATAGACAGCTAGAATATCCATACAGGCCGCATATTGTTCGTACCTGGCACTTTCTTCTTCCGTCATTTGCGAACGTACATACTTCAATTCATTGACATACTTCAATACGTTGATGCTTTTGAATGATTGCAGTGGGGCGCCTTCTACAAGAGTAGATGTAACTCCTCCGGTAGAAACAGCCATTTGCGTCCATTGGAAGATAGACGTAGCATTGTAAAACCAGTAGAGGTAATCGGAAGGTTCAAATTCAAGAATTGTTTGAGCAAACAGGTAGGAAGGATTCCCCTGTGTCACGGCAGCAGGATCTTGATTTATATCTGCAAAATCTTCCTGGCAGCTTGTGAAAAATAAAGTTATGCCGGCCAAAGCGGCAGCTACTATATTTTTATATTTTTTCATATTTTCTCGTTTTTAATTTACTGTTTATTCGAATCATTAGAAGCCAAGGCTTACATTAAATGTAAAGTTGGATGTAACTCCCTGGAATGAACGTGAACGGAATTCCGCCGCCGCCGTACCACTTACCGATTCGGGATTCTCACCACTTGGCATTGTATTCAACAGATAGCCTAAATTATGTCCGGCTAATGTGAGCGTCATGTTCTTAGCGCTTAATTTGCGGCAGATCGTTTGCGGCATGATGTAGCTTACGGATACGTCGCGTAGCGCTATGTAGTTTAGCTTTTTCACCCAACTATCGGATATTACGCCGTAGTCGCGTCCGGCCATTGTCCAAGCATTGTTCCTGTAGTTCCATGCACCGGAGTGTGTGGGTTCTATCACCCCTTTGTTGATCAATTCCTGGTAGGATTCTCCGGCGTTAGAAACACCTCCGCTGCCTACGGTGTAATAGGTTGCATCAGCTTGTTTGATATTGGTTCCCTGGGGGATGATACCTTCGGGAATGACTCCGTCATAATAAGTCATACCATCATATTTAGACGTCCAGCTTAAACCACCGTGGCCGGGAGCTCCCTCCATTGATTTTTCCGTAAATCCGTAAGCCGTTCCGTAGCGGGAGTTATAGGAGGCAACATATCCACCGAAACGCATGTCTAATGAAACGTTCAACGCCCAGTTTTTGTATCTCAGACCAGTAGAGAAAGATCCTAAAAAGTCGGGCACACTGGGGCCTATTTCTACAATTTCTGCTTCGTTGCGTAAATAGTGTGTACGACGAGCGTCGTCCATCCATACCAACATCGGCAGACCGGATGATTGGTCTATCTTATAGTAACTGTCGCTCATCAAGGTACCGTAGGATGAGCCTACTTTGGCTACAGACGCAATACGGTAGTTACCGTAGGCCTGGTCGCCTTCCAGGCGGATGAAATCAGCTACATTTTCGTGAAGGGAGATGATCTTGTTGTTGTTCTTTGTATAGGTCAGATCAACGCTCCATTCCAGATCTTTTGTTCTTACCGGTATCAGGTTGACAGCTAATTCGACTCCCTGATTCTGGATGTCGCCGGCATTAATCAACTGTTCGGTTATACCGGATTGATAAGGAACGGCGATTGTCATGATTTGGTTTTTGGTGTTTTCTTTGTAATACGTAACATCTACACCGAAGCGATTATCTACAAAGCGCCAGTCTGCGCCTACTTCCCAGGCGTTTTTGCGTTCAGGCTTCAGGTTGGCATCGTAGGTAGATACCGGCAATTTCAATCCGTAGTAAGAACCGCCGGACGCAACGTTGGATGTATTCAGTTCGTAAGCTGTATTAATGATGTAAGGATTCGTATCGTTACCTACCTGCGCCCATGAACCGCGCACCTTGGCAAAGGATACCCATTCGGGCAGTTGGTCTCTGAATGTATTGGTAACTAACCATGAACCGCTTATGGAGGGGTAGAAGAAAGAATAAGTCCCATGTTGGTCGGCATATACCAAAGACGACGACCAGTCATTACGTCCGGTTACATCTACGAAAAGTTGATCTTTCCAGCTTGCTCCTGCCTGAAAGGCTATGGATAAGATTCGTTTTGTTCCTTCTATTTTGGCTGTGTATCTCGGCGTATTTTTAGAGTTGGTGATGAAGAACTGATTGGGAACGACTAATCCTCCTTCGGTGTTCATCTCTTGTCTCTGCTGGAAGTTATTGTAGTATTCACCACGCAGGAATCCGCTGAACGCCCAATCGCCAAACGATTTATTTACGATAAAGTTTGCGTTCAGGTTGGTTTGTTCTTTGGCTCTCAGTTGCATTTCATATCCACCGCCTTCGCCGGCATATCCCTGTCCTTTGTTTTTTATTTCCCGGCGGGTATAATAATAGTTATAGTTTCCTTCGGCATTGAATTTCAGCCAGTCCAGGAGATCTATTTCCAACTTTACGGTCGGGCGTACAGAGGTTTCTTTCTGGATGTCTTCATTTTCATAAATCTCGAACCATACACTCCGGCCGGGTATATTGCCGTATTCGTCGCCAAAACTGTTTTGTGCCAGTCCGCCGTGCGAACCCTTATATTTTGTCTTCAGGGATGGGTCGTACATACGTCCCCAGGTAGTATCCACAAAATTCTCACCAATGTTTTTCAGTGGGTTTTTAGGCGTGGAATTAGCAAAAGCCATGCTGACATCTAATCTCACTTTGTCGGTTATTTTGTGTGAGGCTTTTCCTAAGAAAGAAAGGCGTTGAAATTCGTTGTTCGGCAGAATACCGGTAGCATGCCTGAATGACATAGAGGTATAGAACGTTGTCTGGTCGTTTCCTCCGGTGATGGCTACGTTTGTATTCGTATTGAAACCATTGTTGAACGCTTTCCGAAAGTTATCTTTTACAGCGTTGTAGCTTCTGTAAGTGCCGTCGAAATATTCTATTTCGCGTCCGTCGAAAGCGGGACCAAAATTATAAGGAGAAGCGCCAATCAAAGAAGGTTTTCCCTCTCCGTTATAATAGAACTGGCGATAGTTGTCGTACGTGTAATAATTACCATTTGCATCTTTATCTCCATAATTTACATTCGGAGCAAAGGCGCCGTTACCAAATTCATTCTGTAAATTAGGAGTAGAAGTAACCATATCCATACCGAATGTTTGCGAAATGTTGATACCTAATCCCTGGCTGGCTCTTCCGTTTTTGGTGGTAATTACCACGGCTCCATTCAAACCGCGTGAACCATAAAGCGCTGTTGATGCAGCTCCTTTCAGCACGGATACAGATTCGAAATCGTCGGGGTTTAAGTTTTTCAGTTCGTTACCAAAGTCATTGGCTTGTCCAGACCAGTCCGGGTCTCCCTGTTTGATAGCATTGTCCATGATAACGCCATCAATCACGTAGATAGGCTGGTTGTTTTTGCCTAACGTAGAGACGCCACGGATAAGGATTTTCGTAGAACCGTACATCCCTCCGTCTGAGTTGGAGATTTCAACCCCCGCTACTTTTCCCTGCAAGGCAGATACCGGGTTGATAAGGTTGGCATTAAGCTCTCCACCGCGGATTTCTTTCATGGCATAACCCAGTGATTTTTCCGAACGCTTCATTCCTAAAGCGGTTACCACTACTTCATCAAGCGCTTGCGAGTCTTCTATAAGTGTAATGTTTAGAGAGGTTTGATCTCTTACTACAATCTCTTGTGGTAGGTATCCGATGAAAGACACCATAATGGTTTGTCCTGGTTCGACGTCAAGTGAGAATAGTCCATCCGAATCGGATATGGTTCCCCGGGTCGTTCCTTTGATAGAGATCGAAGCTCCTGCAACAGGTCCAAAGGCATCTTCTACAGTTCCGGTTATTTTCCTTGTCTGTTGAGATGACTCCAGTTTTTCATTGACTGTTATCGCATCGGATGCTTGCAGATTTCCTGTCATGCAACACATCATAGCCAATAACAATGTACTAATCAATCTTGATTTTTTTCTCATAAAATAGATAGTTTTTAATTCAACAATAGGCATTGTTACTAAATTATAAATCGGCATCTCTATATTAAGATGTTTTGGCAAAACTATTAAAATATATTTTTTCCACGAACAAACAACGTCTCATTCATATCATTGTAAAGTTTTGTGTACGATTGAACTATGTTAATGTGCGATTTTGTTATAAATTCCACGCTCAGCCCCTCTTAACCTCCCCAACCACCTTTAGCGCTCTTTAGGGGGTTAGGGGGTGGATTGGGAGAGTTGGGGTTATTTTCCGTACGATTGTATTATACTAATGTGCAATTTTACTATATTTGGACGTGAAAAGGCTACTAAAAAAAATTATAATAGCTGAAAAAATGAAAAGAAACAGGCATTTACCGTTAATGGTGTTAACTATATTTGTCAATTTCACTGTGATTGGACAGGAGATTTATTATCAGTCTTTAGGTAATAAGGATGGTCTGTCTCAGTCGTCGGCTGTGTCTTTTTGGCAAGACTATATCGGTAGAGTCTGGATTGGTAATGATGCATTGAATTGTTATGACGGAGAGGATGTGCGCGTATTTCGTATATCGGAATATTTGCCGGGAGTGGAAGATTCGAATATTCATGCACTTTGCGGGAATGATTCGGTATTGTTCTTTCTGGCCGAAAATGCGTTGTTCTCTTTCGATCTGATACATGAAACGTTCCATAATCCTCAGATACCAACCTATTCTATTTGTTATTCGGAGAACGAGGTGTACTATTTGTCTACTGACAAGATACTTTCGGTTTATCATCCGAAAACGGGAACAAGCAGGCCGCTCTTTTCGCTACCCGACTCTATCCGTTATGCAACCACGATCGTAAGCCCGGAGGAAGATGTTTTCTGGATCGGCACACCTTCGGGTATTTATGTAGCTAATACGAAAAAGGGCAGTGTTGAAAAGGTCCTGTTGCCTGAAGAACATATTGTTTATCTCTATAAAGATTCCAACGGATCTGTCTGGATTGCCACTCAAAAATATCAGCTTTATTTATTCACGCCAAATCGGGAGCTTATACCGTTGCGGATTAACAAAGAAGGGACAAAGGAAAGAATACAGATCCCTAATAATATTCTGTGTATACAAGAGGATGTCGCGAAAACAATCTGGATAGGTACGCTTACCGGAACGTATCAATTGCTGAAAAAGGATAATGGTACATTTGAATTGAAACAGCATATTCTAAAGGAGTCTATGATATCCGCTCTTTTCTCAGACCAACAGGGGACAATGTGGATTGGTTCTTATTATGGCGATGTAAGATACCATCATCCTTTGATAGATAATTATACGTTTTATGCTACCGACGAAAGCAATCCCAAGCGTTTGCATGGCGCTATGATCGGACAAATTACGAAAGATAAATACGGGAACATGTATTTTGCCACAGAAGGAAGCGGCATTAATATCCTCAGGGCAGGTAGTGATTCGTTCGAACACCTCACCACTGCAAATGGTTTGCCGGAAAATAAAATAAAAGCTCTTTGGTATGACGAAGCATACAACCGTTTATTCATCAGCGTTTATATGGAAGGAGTCTGTTACCTCGACTTGAACACACAAACCATTAAACGGATAGAAAGCGATGTATTGTCGGATGTTTACCTGCGTATTATTGAAAATTTTGTCCCCTGGCAGGATTGTCTGATTTTGCATACACAGAATGGTTTGTTCAAATTAAACAGGAAGACGCTCGCTATTGATTGGTTTTTTGAAGATGCAGACTTGCGGGAACGTTGTTCCGGCATTATCCGCACATTGTTTTTAGATGAGAAAAACACCTTGTGGGTTTCCTCTTTCCGGCGAGGATTGTTTACAATTGACCTCAAAACTAATGAAGTTTTACATTCTTATGGGAATGGTATAAGTCAGGATAGTCGGATACCAAGCGCCATCATAAAAATAGACGGAGATTATAAAAGAGGATTGTATTTTGTGACGTTGAAGTCGGGTATACTAAAGTATAATCATATCGCAGACACCTTCCATGTATTTAATGAAGAAAAATATAATCTACTGAGTGATATTTGCTACAATGTGGCATTTTCTCCCGAAAACCATTTGATTATCACTTCAAATAAGGGTATTACCCTGATGAATATCGCTCCGGACAACACCGTTTATTCTTCCTATCATATCCAGATCAATCAATCTTCTCCGTTAACGGCCTTTATTGGCGAATGTGGTTTGTATGTTTCAACCGAAGAAAACAAGATATATGCCGGTTGCCTGTATGGCTTATTTTGTTTTTCGGGGAATGATGCTGTTTCGGTACATACACCGTATTCTCTATATTTAAGCTCTTTACAAGTTACTGATGGGAAATCGTCTTTGGTGAAGAAAGATTTGTCTCGAACCCATGAAATCGTTTTGCCTTACAATAGGAATACGATCAGCCTGAAATTTGCGTCTTCCGATTATCTTGCCTCACGTACCTCTAGCTATGAATACCTTCTGGAAGGTCTGGAGGATTATTGGACAGGCGTCAACCATAAAACAATTGTTTATAATTCGTTACGTCCGGGTATTTATAAACTGACTGTAAGAGAAACCGAAGATAAGAGCAAAGCCGCAGAAATGACGATTGTTATAAAGCCGCCGGTATGGAAAACTATTCCGGCTTATCTTGTGTATCTATTATTGTTGACGGCAGTTGTTGTTTTAATTATACGTACCTATAAGAGCCGGGCTTTGCTGGAAGCATCTCTGAAAATGGAAAGAAGAGAGGTGGTAAGAATAGAGGAGCTGAATAAAAACAAGATGGACTTTTTTATAACTGTTTCCAATGAGTTTCGTATTCCCCTGACCATTATTGTATCTCTTATCGATCGTATGCCGGAACTTCCGGCGAGAGGAAAAAATAAATTGGAGAAAATCAAAAGACAGGTGTCACGCTTACAGGATCTCGTAACTGAAATGCTTGACTTCCGGAAAATGGAACAAAACAAACTTCACTTGCAGATCGGGAAGTATGATCTGATGACTTTTATACAAACAATTTATTCGAACTTCAGCGATTACGCTTCCGAGAAGGAAATAGGTTTCAAATTCAATCAACGGAACGAATATGCTCCCATATGGTTTGACCAACGCCAGATGCAGAAAGTATTTTATAATTTGATGTCATTTATCTTTAAAGCTTCATCGCCCAAAGATACGATCACGATCTCTATTCACGGCATAACCGGCTACTGGAAAGTACAGATCATGCAGATAGCAGGAAGCAAGAATAAAAAAGAGTGGGATGATCTGATTAATGTATTAAATGGGACAGAATCGTTTTCGGATATATCTATGTTGTCTGATGGTGACATCGGGATCGCTTTTAGTAAGGGAATTCTTGCTTTACATAAAGGTTCGATCACTGTTTCCCGTGAAGAGGATAAAATCATCTTAATTGTATCTATCCCGGCAGGTATAGCCCATCTCGACATGGAAGATATACAAGACAAACAGGAAGTATCCGAGCAACCGCAACCATTTTTTCTATCTGATATGATTGTGGAGGATGACGTAGATATGTTGTCTGAAACGGAAACGGAAAAGAAGACATATAAAATGGTGTTGGTGGAAGATGATTATGAAATGCGCCATTTACTGAAAGAGACTTTTTCTATGCATTATGAAGTGATAGAGTTTGATAATGCCGGTAGCGGTTATGAATACATTATTGATGAAAAGCCAGATATTATTATCTGCGAAATAAATATGCCGGGATTATCAGGCATCGAGATGTGTTCTAAACTGAAATCGAATATTTATACCCACTATATACCGGTTATTTTATTAACGTCACAACCTTCCGAACAGCAAAATGTAGAAAGTATCCGGAGTGGCGCGGAATATTACTTCGTTAAGCCATTTAATATACGTATCCTGTTCCTTCGTTGTAACTATTTGATAAGAAGCAGGCAACTTATGTTGCAGCAAAAGCCGGAACAACAAGAGAAAATGCTTGAAATGGCAACCAATGAACGGGAAAAAGATTTTTTAGCAGCTGCCAACCTGGTTGTGGAAGAAAATTGGAACAACCATGCTTTTGATACAAAAATATGGTATGAAAAACTGGGAATGGGAAGAACTCGTTTCTTTAATCGTATAAAGGATATAACAGGTATGACACCAAACGATTATCTGATTTACTTGAAGATGAATAAAGGACAACAGCTATTAAAGGAAGATAACGGATTTACAATTGCCGAGATAGCCTATCAGTTAGGCTTTAGTAATCCGGCTTATTTCAGCAAATGCTTTAAAAAACAATTCGGGATTACGCCACTGGAGTATAAACGTAACAACTAACTATGGTATATCAGATAAGAGATGATCCAGGAAATCATCTAAATCGGAGTCTAAGTCTTTTAATAAAGGATCGTCTAAACGGAAAGTGTCATTGTCTATAAAAAGAAGCTCTTCTATTTCAACAAAATTATCGTCTACCAAATTTACGGAGAAAGGCTTCAGAAAACAAGAGTGATCAAACAGGTTCCTGGAAGCGAGAAGAGTAAGTACAGCTTTCACAATTGTCGCCACTTTTTTGTTGAATGTGTCATTATCTTCTTTGTTATTTACCCAGTCGAAGATAACGACTTTTTCCAGCAAGTTCTCTTCTTCATCAAAAATTTGCAACTCGCCGCTTTCTGCATCCGTCACGACATGTAAATCGCAAATAGGATTTGCAGACTCGTTTTTTGTCAGTTTTTTAATAACAGACATAAACGTATTTTCTATTACGGATTGAACTTTTGCATTATTTGCACTCATGCTATTTTTAATTCTCCTTTTGTAGAATTGAACAAAAGTAATACTATTTTATAAATAAACGGCCTATTCTTCTCCAATTTGAATCGTTAGCTTTTTTTCGGATTGAATCCGTTTAGTAAGTGTTTCTTTATAGAGATGTTGATACTGCGTGTAGGGGTCGTTTTCTCCGGCATTCTTTTCATATAGATTGTGTGCTTCGGTTGCCAACAGAAGCGCTTTATCCAACGCTCCGGTTAATTCATACGCCAAGGCAGCATTAGCGGCTGATTTTGCTTTGCTTTTCCAATGGGAACTGTTTTCGTAGAGATACGACCATTCATCCAAAGCTTCGCTCCATTTGTTTTTGGCAGCATACGCGGATGCTTTTTTCCAATGGGCGCCCATTCCTGTAAAGAACCATCTGTTTTCTCTGTCCCAATGAGGAACAAAGATCGGGTGTGCTTTATTTCCTATATAGGCTCCTGCAATCCGTAGTGCATTGTCGGGTGTTGGGAGTAGCTGATTCAGTATCCTTATATCGAAAGCTTCTTCACCCCAGAAGAGGCTGTCTGACATTACAATCGTAGCATGCGGCGTTTCTTTGGATGGTAGATAGCTTCGGATGACTCCTTTTATTTCAATATCGATCGTACCATATACATATCCTTCCGAAAAAGCTAAAATTTCCTTTTTCATATTAAAAAGTAAACGGTCTATGGATATAACGGCGTCTGCTCCGGTTTCTTCGCAGAGCGCCTGTACTTCCTCCTGTGTAAGCTTTACATCGAGGAGGAAGGAATTGTCTTTACGCGTATTTTCATTAAAAAGAAGTACATCATTGAAAAAGTCTGTTTCAACAATCGCTTCACCCAGTGTCCTGCAAGCATCGAATAATGCGCTATCGGCATACGCTTTGCAGGTATCTTGCAAAACACCGGTTATCTTGTATTCATAACCGCTATCCGGTAGCTGAGGGACCGTATTGTTTACAATCAACACTTTCCCTACATGGCTTGGATACGTAATCTCAGCCGGATTAAATGTTTCTATACCCACAAAGCGCATCTGGCTACAGGCTGTGAATAAACAGAGAATAAACAGACAGATTGTACCTCTCATCATTTACTATGCTAAATCGCTGACTGCTTTAAAGTAACCGATTGATTCGGCAATTCCGAGGAATGGATCTTTCATGTCTTTCTCGTATTCAAGGCTGCACATGCCTGTGTAATTTACTTCTCTCATCATCTTTATCAGGGCGGGGAAATCTATTTTTCCACGTCCGATTTCAATGCCTCGGCCTGCTTTTGTTGAATCGGTTACGTCTTTGATATGCATGTCGAATACACGAGACTGATATTGTTTTAAGTCGGCTACCGGATCGCATCCGTTACGTAAGTCATGTCCGATATCTAAGCACATACCCATGCGGCGGTCTAAGTCTTTTGTATGGTTCCACGCATCGGTTGCATCCGGATATTCCTTGATGTCGGGGCCATGCAGGTGGATGGCGTAATGGAAGTCATATTGCTGTACTTTTTCATTTACATAAGGAAGTAGGTCATAATTAGGTACACCTACAATTAATTTAACGCCTACCCGCTTGGCGTATTCAAAGCCGCGGTCTATATCTTCTTTACTTTTCATATAGATAGGGCCTACGGCATATCCGGTCACTCCATGAGCGGCGCATTTTTCGTGGAACGCTTTTATCTGCTCATCAGTACTATTTAAAGGCAGATGAAAGTCTTTGATACACAGATAATGAATGTCAAGACGCTGCAAGGTCTTTAGCGTAGTGTCTAAATCGAAATTAACGAATGTATAACCGGCCATACCCAAATGGAACGGGTTTACGGCTTTCTCAGCCTTTGCTTTAGCCTTATTGTCGATAGTCGTAGCATTGACTACTCCCGAAGCGCCTAATAGTAATGCGCCGGCTAAACTTTGTTTGAAAAAAGTTCTTCTTGTATTTTTCATGATGTTTCTATGATAAATTAGTTAGTTAATGAGACAATTGCTTCTTCTAAACGTTTAATTTTGCTTTCAGTATCTGCTTGTTTTTTACGTTCCATCTCGATTACCTTTGCCGGCGCTTTGCTTACAAAGCTTTCGTTGTTTAACTTCACCATGACTGATTGAAGGAATCCTCTCAGATAGGTAAGTTCTTCTTCCAGTTTTGCCAACTCTTCTTCTACATTGATAAGGCTGCCTAACGGGATTGCATATTCGGTTGTACGTACTAAGAAAGAAACGGCTCCCGAAGCTTTTTCTTCTGCTTTTAGAATACTTGTGAGGTTACACATTTTTGAAATGGCTGGGTTGAACGAACTGTCGTGTTCTCCCAATACCTGTAGGGCGACCGATTCTTTATTTGGTAGATTCTTTTGTAAGCGTACGGTACGGATACCACCGATAATCTCTTTTGTTATTTCAAAGGCATTCAGATAGGTACTATCTACTTTTTGAGGTTGAGGCATCAAAGATACCATAATGCTTTCGCCTTTTTCTCTAGGCTCTAGGGCTTGCCAAAGTTCCTCTGTAATAAAAGGCATAAACGGGTGTAGTAGCCGGAGCAACGAGTCAAAGAAGCCAAACGTAGCCCGGTAGGTGAGTTTATCAATGGGTTGTTCAAAACCTGGTTTGATTAATTCCAGATACCAGGAAGAGAATTCATCCCAGAATAGTTTGTAGACGGTCATGAGCGCTTCGTTCAGACGATATTTATCGTATAAACCATCCATTTCCGCTATGGTTTTGTCTAATTGCATTTTAAACCATTTGATAGCAATAACGGAAGCTTCAGGCTGAGGGATTGTATCGTCTACTTTCCAACCTTTTACTAAACGGAAAGCGTTCCATATCTTGTTATTAAAGTTGCGCCCTTGTTCGCATAAACTTTCGTCGAAAGGCAAATCGTTACCGGCAGGTGAGGTGAGGAGCATTCCCATACGTACGCCATCGGCTCCATATGTATTCATTAACTCGATCGGGTCGGGCGAGTTGCCTAACGATTTAGACATCTTTCGTCCGAGCTTATCCCGTACGATACCTGTAAAATAAACATTATGAAAACAGGGTTTATGGCGATACTCATATCCCGACATGATCATCCGCGCTACCCAAAAGAATATAATCTCAGGAGCAGTAACCAAATCATTTGTCGGATAATAATAGTTGATGTCTTTATTATCCGGATAATTAATACCGTCGAATACGGAAATTGGCCATAACCAAGAGGAAAACCAGGTGTCGAGGCAGTCTTCATCTTGTCGTAGATCGGTCAATTGAAGATTGTTGTTGCCTGTTTTCTCACGAGCTGCCTGTAACGCTTCTTCTTCTGTTTCGGCAACAACAAATCCGCCTTCCGGCAAATAATAAGCAGGGATACGGTGTCCCCACCATAATTGACGGCTGATGTTCCAGTCTTTAATGTTCTCCATCCAATGGCGGTACATATTCTTGAACTTAGCCGGATGAAATTGAATCGTATTATTTTCTACTGCATCCAAAGCCGGCTTGGCAAGACTTTCCATCTTAAGGAACCATTGCATAGACAGTTTAGGTTCAATCGGCACATCTGTACGCTCCGAGTATCCCACGCTGTTTGTGTAAGCCTCTGCTTTTTCCATTAGACCCATCTCTTCAAGGTCTTTTTCTATTTTCTTGCGTACTTCAAAACGATCCATGCCTTCGTATTGTAAACCATAGGCATTTAATGTACCGTTATCATTGAAAATATCGATAGATTCGAGATTGTGTTTTTCTCCCAACAGGTAGTCATTTACATCATGTGCAGGGGTTACTTTCAAAAATCCCGTTCCGAACTCCGTGTCTACATACTCATCTTCTATAATAGGTATTATCCGTCCCGCAATGGGAACAATCACCTTCTTTCCTTTCAGATGAGCCGTTTTCGGATCATTGGGATGGATGCAAACCGCTACGTCGCCGAAAATAGTTTCCGGCCGGGTGGTAGCAATAACCGCATATCCGCTTTCGCCTTCTACCTTATACCTTATATAATAAAGCTTTCCGTGTTCTTCTTTATGAATCACTTCTTCATCCGAAATAGCTGTCTGAGCGGCCGGATCCCAGTTTACCATCCGAACGCCCCGATAAATCAACCCTTTGCTGAATAGATCGCAGAAGACTTTAATGACGCTTTCAGACCGTGCTTTGTCCATTGTGAAGCAAGTCCTGTCCCAATCGCAGGAAGCGCCCAGTTTTTTTAATTGTTCAAGGATAATCCCGCCATGTTTATGCGTCCATTCCCAGGCATGTTCGAGGAATTGTTCGCGGGTCAGGTCATTTTTACCAATGCCTTCCTTTGCGAGCTTTGCTACAACTTTCGCTTCTGTAGCAATAGAAGCATGATCGGTTCCGGGAACCCAGCAGGCGTTTTTACCCTGCATACGTGCGCGTCGTACAAGTATATCTTGAATGGTATTGTTGAGCATATGTCCCATGTGTAGCACGCCGGTGACGTTAGGCGGAGGTATAACGATTGTAAATGGTTCGCGGTCGTCGGGCACAGACCTGAAAAAACCATTCTCTAACCAATACTGATACCATTTCCCCTCTACATCTGTGGGATTATACTTACTAGCAATTTCCATAACTCTTTTCTCAATCTTATAAGGTGAAAACACAAACAAACATACTTTCCAAGAAGGCTTACCCCCAAAGGATTTGACAAAAGTAACAAAAAACAATGGATTGCTATTTAGTAACGTTAAAAAAACAAGACAACCGGCTGTCGGCCTACCCATTTTAGTAATGACCTTATTCTTTTACTGCATCACCACCATTTTTCCCATTTCAACACAAAACCATTAGAACACTTATAAATGATCCGATTATTCTTGTCTAAAACAAAGCTGTTACTGTATCTGTACACGACTTTGCCCTCTTTGTTAAAAACACGATTATTTCGATAGGTGTAAAGGACTTTCAGTTCTTTATCCCTTACAAATCCATTGGCATAATAAGCCACAATGTCAGGATTATCAGAATAGATAGTTTTACATCCAAACAATGGAATCATAATAAGCATAAATATCAATATTTTTTTCATCTCCATCAGACACTATTTCAACTTAAACTGGTAACATACATGCATGCAACTATATCATCTAACCTCTCAGATAACTCGTCAGAATCATTTTTTGAACAGGAAAATAAAATGGCAATCCTAACCAGTCCTACTAATACTTTTGTTTTCATTACTTTTATTTTTTTTAATTTATACCTTAAAAGACCGTACGGATAATACAATATAAGTATTTTATTTATATTTACAAACAATTAAAACCATCCTTCGCGCGGGATGGTTTTGTGTATTGCCCGTCAGGGCATTCATATCAAAATTTGATGCGGTTGCCCTGATAATTTTCAACGTCTTAGCATTGTTATCAATTCGTACCTTTACGGCAAAGCTTTTTATCCTTTTTTATCTTTCAAAGGAGCAAATTAAACTGTAATTGGATTATCTTTGAGTTTATAACTTTTCCTAAAAAAAGAGAAGAAACAAAATGATACCGCAATATACTTTTTATAAAACAAAATACGGAGATGAATTACTAATAGATGTAGTGCCACTGGAAAAGATAAAAAAATATACGGTGGCTCAACCGGTACATACATTGACATATTATGACATCACCCTTATCACAGAAGGCGCAGGCACATTCCATATTGACGACCGGACACGACAGGTAAACGCAGGGGATATCATTTTCTCCCGTCCCGGGGAAATCCGGCAATGGGATTCTTCCGGTATCCGCCAGGG
>JAISDJ010000224.1 GCA_031264865.1 Tannerellaceae bacterium
TTTCTAAACTCTTCGCTGACATTCATATTCGGGATACCGGCTTGCTGTAAGTTCTCATTAATTTCCGTAGTCCCCTTCTCCGGCGTATACCCCTTATCAGGCTGGTATATGGTGATGGCGTCGTTCAGATCGCGCGCCAATATACAATGGAAGCCGGCCCGCCACATATCGGAGATCGCTCCGGGCTTGCCGAATACGCACATATTGGTATGTACGCCCATATATATAATGTGGGTGATCCCTTTTTCTTTAAGGAGAGGATATATCTCGTCTGTAGAAGATGAAATCAGGTCGCGCTCATCGATTGTTAATCCGGGATGCATACTGTCCCACCCCAAATTACCCCGGCAACTAATCCCCGGCCCGCACATACAGCCTCCTCCCGGAGCCGTGAACTTCACGTTGAGCGGTTCACGGACCGAAGGAGGCGGCAGCTTGTTGACAGCCACCGCCCTTTCGTATGAAGGATAACCTGAAAATTGGGCAACCACATCACTGGGGTTCCATATCACCTGCATCCCGAGTTGCCGGGCGGCATGCAACATTTCATTCATGCGCGGAACCATCGCCGACACCCGTTCGGTTGCCGTCATACACCAGTGAAAATTCCACATATCAATAATAATCACCGCCGTCTTTTCCGGAACCAGTTCCTCCGGCGTCAACACAACACTTCCCGTCACCGCATCGCGAGTCTGATACGTTACCTTAAGATTCTGCGCGTTGGATGATAACAGAGCAACGCTACATAAATAGACTGTGATTATAAATTGTTTCAACATATTCCCGTCTGAACTATGATTATTATGATTAATGTGATTAATATGATTAATAAATATGATTACTCATTATTCACTACTCACTACTTTAACTACTTGACTACTTTAACTACTTTAACTACTTTTTATCATTTATATGCTGGCGATAGCCATTTTTCGGTTGGCTCGTATAGGCTTACCGAAGACCAGCGGATACCGCGTTTCATGATTTCGAGTGCTTCCGGCACGTCGAAGTCTTTTGCTACGTGTCCGAGAGAGGAGTAGAATACACGTCCTTTTCCGTATGTTTTTTTCCAGGCTACCGGAATAATCGCTCCTTTGATCCAGGGGTCGGGTTTGTCTGTGTAAAGTGTTGTTGCCAGTACTTTTACGTTGGGGTCTACGTGCATGTAGTATTGTTCTGATTTCATGTGGAAATCTTTTAGTCCTTTGGTTACCGGGTCTTTCTGGTCGGTAACTTTTACATCGTAGTCGATTACGCCGCCCGGATGAGCTACCCATTGTCCGCCTACCATATATTGGAACTCTACGTTCGAGCGGAACGAATCGCCCAGTCCGCCATGCCATCCGGCAAGGCCTACGCCGCGCTTAACGGCTGTCAGTAAGCCCCGTTCCTGTTCTCCGGTAATATCTCCCTGCGTGAAGGTTTGTACGATCAGGTCTACTTTCCCCATCAGTTCGGCGTCCGTATAACACGCCAGGTTATCATATACATAGACTTCTGCCCCTTCCGATTCCATCCAGGGTACGAAAATGTCGCGGCATAATTCCGGTTGGTGCCCTTCCCAGCCGCCATAAACGAACAAGACTTTCTTGTCTTTCAGCGGACTTGCCGTCTGCGCGTTGCCCGTTGTTACCAAGAGCAACAGCGCTAACGACGCCAAGAGAGTATTAACAAAACATATTTTCTTCCGTTGCATACGATTTATTTATTAAAATTACAATAAGGTAATTGATACGGATTTCTGTATTTATACCAATACAGGCGATGCGCTTCGGCTTCTTTATCGTTATCCATAAAGGTCAGCGTAACCGGATCCCATCTCACCGGACGTTTGAGTTCGGTAGCGATGTTAATCAGGCAGCAAAGAATATTAGTGGAACATCCGGCTTCTACCGGTGCAATCGGCTGTTGGCGCGACCGTACGCAGTCAATGAAATTCTGCATGTGCGGGGAACTCATTTCATAAGACCCTGCGGCGACGGTTCTTTCCGATTTTTTCAGCAACGACGGATCTGAACAATCAATGTATCCGCGGGATACTTTGATCCATCCTTTGCTGCCGACAAACTGTACGCCTTTGTCGTCCGGCCTGTCGTCGCGGAAAGGCTGTTCAGTCATTATAATACCGTTCGCATACTTAACCGTGGTATATTTCGCCCCTTTATATCCTGCCGGAATATATTCGATTGGTCCTGAACCATCCATGGCGATGGCAGCCTGGGCGATGTCGAACATGTGCGCTCCCCAGTCGCCTGTAAAGCCGTTTCCGGTTTCCTTATAATAACGCCATGCTCCCCAGTCGCCTTTTTCCTGTAAGTCGGGATAAGCAATCGGCGGGCAGATGTTGGGATGATAATGTACTTTCGGATTGTTTAACGGGCCTAACCATTGATTAAAATTCAAATTATCCGGCACGTCTACTTCCGGTAAATCGTAAGGTGCGGGCGGTTCTCCTACCCGGCTGTATATCTTACTTATGTATCCGATAGCGCCGGTACGTACCAACGAGATGGCTTTCTGAAATTCCTCGTCCGAACGCTGCTGGCTTCCTACCTGCAAGATACGATTGTTGTCGCGGACGGCCCGTACCATTGCGATACTCTCCGTGATGGTGTACGACAGCGGTTTCTGGCAATGCACGTCTTTTCCGCTCTGGCAGGCATGGATGGTAGCCAAGGCGTGCCAATGGTCGGGAGTAGCAACGGCAATAGCGTCAATATCCTTGCGGTCGAGCATTTCTTCATAGAACTCATAGCCGTCGCAACGTCCGCTGCCCGTGTTGTTGTCTTTCTGCCAGGCGGTAACGATTTTCGTAAAACGTTCCCGCTTGAGCGAATCAACATCACTACCGGCTACTACCTGTACGCCCGGACATTTAGAAAAGCTATGAAAGTCGGAAACGCCCTGCCTTCCAAGGCCGATAAATCCTAACACCACGCGATCGCTCGGAGCAATGCGCATCCCGTTCATAGTCCAGCTCGGCAAAATCGTCAATCCTGCCAGCCCTAACGCCGATAAACCCAGAAACTCCCTCCGGTTCACTTTTTTCAACTCGTTTTTCATTATGTTACTATATTTATGAAATCACCTTTAAATAAATGATTTCGGTTAATAATCGGCAAAGTAAAAGCAGCGCTCGTCATGCAGACAAATGCAGTAGTAATGTTCTTCTTCCGCTTGTTCTTATGAATTTGGCTCTTTTCTGCATAATAGGTGATTTTAAATTAATATTGTATTTTATGTGTTAACAGTGTTTTTTATTTCTTTGTTTGTCCCATTTGTTTACCGCAAAAATATTTAGTCTGTTCCTTTTCTTGGTTTGTACGGAATTATTTCGTATCATTGCATCGTACAATGTACGATTTAATTATATTAAATGTACGATTTAATCATATCGATGGGGCAATTGGCTTGTTACTATCTAATCTGAAGAGGATGAAGCGTTATATTTTATTATGGATTTTAACTACACTCCTTAACTTCTGCCTAAGCGGGCAGGAGGTTTATTTTCAACAATTGGGGAGTAAAGAGGGGCTTTCTCAATCGTCCGCCATATCTATCTGGCAAGACGAAATCGGGCGCATGTGGTTCTCAAACAATGTATTGAACTGCTATGACGGCGAGACGGTGCGCGTGTTCCGGGTTTCGGAGCATACGGAGGGCGTAGAGGATTCATACATCCATGCGCTCTGCGGAAATAACTCAATGCTGTTTTTCTTAGCGGAAAACCAACTGCTCGGGCTTGATTTGGATACGGAAACCTTTACCGTTACCGGCATCAAGACAAATACAATCTGTTACTCCAACGATCAGGTATACTACGATTCGGGCGGGGAATTGTCTGTGTATGACTGGAAAACCCAAACGAGCCGGCTGATCGCCTCCCTGCCGCAGAAAGATACGGAGATCACCTTTATCCTGGAAATAGAAAAAGACATTTTCTGGTTGGGGACAACCTCCGGCATTTATGTGGTTGACGCCGCACAAGAACAGTTGAAAGAACAGATGCTGGCGGACGAACCGATCGTTTACCTCTATAAAGACTCGTGGCATTGCGTATGGATCGCCACCCAATCCAAGCAAATCTATTTGTATACGCCTAACCAACAAATCATTCCGCTGAAAATTGAAAATAAGGCGAACGCCCCTGTTTTCAACTATAATATATATTGTATACAGGAAGACATAAAAGGGGTGATCTGGATTGGTACGCTTACGGGCATTTACCAGTTGTCCAGGGGTGATCTGAAAGACAGCTTTATCCTTCAAAACCATCTGTTAGAACAAATTGTGGTATCCGCCCTTTTCTCCGACCAGCAGGGTACGATCTGGGTAGGCCCTTACTATGGAGATGTGCTCTACCACAATCCGTTAGTGGATAACTATACCTATTACACCACGGATGACAGCCATCCGGAATGGCTGCATGGCGTTATTATCACCCAGATCACCGAAGACAAAGAAGGAAATCTATATGTGGCTTCGGGGGGAAGCGGTATCAATGTGTTGAAGCCCGGAAGCAATTCGTTCGAACATATTACCACGGCAAACGGGCTGCCGCAAAACAGGATCAGGGATATATGGTATGACAAGGAGTATAACCGGCTTTTTATCAGCGCTTTTATGGAAGGAATCTTTTACCTCGACCTGTATACAAAGAAAATACACCCGGTAAAAAGCCCGCTCATTTCCTCTGTTCATCAGCGTATTATAGAAAAGATCATTCCATATAAAAACGATCTGCTTTTGCATACGCAGAACGGTATATTCAAACTGGACAGGGAATCGTTACAAATCAGTTGGTTTCTGGAAGATGAAGAATTACGCGAACGTTGTTCGGGAATCATCCGGGCCATCCATATCGACGAGCGGGATATTTTATGGGTATCGTCTTATTACAGAGGCTTATTCAGCATAGACCTGAAAAACAATAACGTGCTGCATCAGTATGGGGATGGGCTAACGGATAAAAGCGTTATACCCAGCGCCATCATTAATATATGCGGCAATATGCGGCAAGGCCTTTACTTTATTACTCAGAAATCGGGCATCCTAAAGTATAATGCCGCCGAAAATACATTTCATGTTTTTAATGAAGAAAAAGACCAACTGCTGAGCAATATCTGCTACAATATGATTTTTTCTCCGAACGGGAACCTGGTTTTAACGACCAATAAAGGGGTCAGCCTGATTAACATTGCCGCCGACAACAGCGTACAAATATTATACAATATCCGGATCAATCCTTCATCGCCCTTAACGGCCCTGACCGGTGATTGCGGTTTGTATATCTC
>JAISDJ010000217.1 GCA_031264865.1 Tannerellaceae bacterium
GCGTGTAAATGCTATAAGTCAAAATCACTCAACGAGAATATATCCTTTTCGGGTAATTTTGTTTCGCCAACCCATTCCGGTTGCCAGGTACGCACATGAATAACAGGCATGTTCTCATCTGTGAAATCCCAAAGAAGGAATACATACCCTTCGTCGTTATAATTACTCGACCTCCATTCCTGCCTCAGGTGGACGCCATAATAGTTTGGATTTGATGAAGAACGTGTTATCCCCGGGCATCCACCCGTTTCTCCGCTTTCGCCAATCTGGCTGAACCTGACATCAATCCATTTATTGCGGATAAACGCCCGCTGTAGACCGGCTAAGTATTGTTCCTTATTTTGTTGCTTATAAGTCACCTTCATGATGTTTTCTTTCGTTCTGACCACATTTCCGGTGATTATCAATGCGTCTTCACTGAACACCTGCCTCAAAAAATCCATATCTTTTGTATTATAAGCGGTGCGAAAACGTTCGCAATAAGACAATATTTTCATTCTCCGTTCTGTTTCTACCACTCGCCCGCATCTCTCCATTCCTTCCGATAGCTGGCTATCCAGCGCTAACCGGAAGTCTGTAATCTTACCACTACTATTGAATTCGACTACGGCCTCCTGATAGGTTCCCGATCCAAACTCTTCTCCCTCAGGAGTAATAATAAGCGGTATCTGCCGTACCATAAATCCGTTTTCAAAAACCCAAAGACGGTCTACCACTTCTTCATCATCACAGTAGAAATGGATATTAGACCACAGCATAGCCAACGATTTGGTTGCAAAATCATTCATATCCATATTCACTATTTTCAGCTCACGGTTACTTTCCTGCGCGGCATTGATTTCTGTAAGGACTTTTGAAAGGTTTGCTTCCATTTTAGACACAAGTGAGGTATTTGTATAACTCTGATCGTGAGTTATTACCACATTTACTTGGGTAGCGTTCGCCGATATGGCATTCAAAGCGATCGCTATAAAAATTATACAGGTTCTCATTTTCTTCATAATCAATTCTATTCTTTAATTTTAAAACAAATAGCTCCACAACCTTTATAGTTGGCCAGGTTGTCTGTCTTATTCGTGCGTAAATTTATCCGTTCATCTTTTTCGGCGCTCAAAAGAGCTTCAACCCGCCCTTCCCGGTTGTAGACAATCATACAATAATTTTTCACCTCTTTTATTGATGCGTATTTATTGTAATCTGTAATTTTATCTTCTTTTTTTAACTTTACCAGACAGGGTTCTATATCTTCAAATAAATGAATACCCAATATTTCCGTAAGAATATCGGCAGGAATCACGGAAACCGTTTCCTCTGAAACCGTTCCCTCCAAAAATGTTTCATCTTCAGTTACAACGGGTATATTATCTGTTGTTTTTTCCAAAACCGTCACATTCTCCGCGGGAATGATATCCGCTTTTGCCACATAAATGAAAGCACGGTACATATCTCCTCTGGGCAGATCCACTTTATTCCATTCATCGGAAGTATTACGCAGAATTATATTCTGTGCCCCTTTCATTTTTTTATTTTGTTCTACCCATTCGTTAATGCTACTGTGCAGGATTTCTTCTGCCAGTACATAAGCTTCGTCCAATGTAGGTTGCGTAGCTTCCGCATAAATGTATTTATCACTTTTCTTGATGCTGTTGATTTTTGATTTTTTATCATCCTGAGCTTTCAGGGATAAACCAATTAACAACAGGCAGGTAACTATTCCTATTATCTTTTTCATCATACTCACTATCATTATTTTATTGGAAATACTTATCAGATACGTTGTGCATGGGAATATAGGCATACAGCCGGGCATCTATCCCTCCCTCCTGTTTCCCAATAATCCGGTAAGGAACATCTATACTCAGGATATGATTATAACCTCTCTTTTTATTCACCATAAAAACCGTTCCCTTTAAGGATGTGGCATCTTTGGATTTGATACCAAAATAAGCCGTACATCCTTCCGAAAGGCAATATTCGATCCACTGCTTTAGCTTTATTTTTATTTTCTCTTCTTTATACCCATACTTGTCGAAAGTAAGATTAAGATCAAAATTCCCGGAAACATGTGGAGAAAGCATCATATTCGCTATACTTTGATTGATTTTCAGAGAATCGTGAATCAGCATATAACCATCCCCTTCTTTAACATAATAAAGATCATTTCTTATCAAATCTATCAGATAGCTATCTCCTCTGTCTGTAAAGTAATCATCTGAAGTGTCAAAATTATCAGTGGGTTGAGATGTTTCGACTTTTTTATCATCCGGCTCATAACGTTGTATATTCCGAAGAAGATTATTCTCCAGTTCCAGTATATTGCATCCGCTCAGAAGCTGGTAATCCATATCAAATGAAACAGAAAGCAATTCCTTTCCCATCCGGGTCCATGAAACCTCATACAATTTTGAATGTATATAACTCTCCTGAAAAGTTTCCGTTCCGTCAAAAGAGAAAATAACATCTATATCTCCACTGATATATACTTTATCGACAAACAGGCGGACGACAGGATTCGATCCGGACGGCAGGCGTAACTCCAGAAAATATCTTTCTAAGAAATCGTAGACCGGAGACGGATTTTGCCAACGTATATTGTCATTTGTAAATAGCCAAAATCCGATATGCTCCACCTCCTGCCACTGATTCACACGAACAGTTACCGGATGGGATTGGAATGTATATGAATGATATGCTCCGGGAGATAAACGTTCTATTCCCGACAAATCCAATTGCTCTGCCATTTCTTTCAGGCGATTTGTCGAATAAGTAATTCCAGCGCTTTGTGCATAAACACACAAAAAGATATTTACCGGAAAAATCAATAAGAAGCTATATCTGAGCATTTGTTTCATCCGGATTTATTTAATAACTATACTTTTACCGTCTTTTTGATACCAAGTCACCAAATTAATTTTCCCCTCTCTGAACGAACCGGTAATCTTATCGCCAGGTGAAGCCACATAGTCTTTATTACTGATTATCTTGTAGCTTTTCGTGTATTCGATTGTCCCGTTGCCATGCGGTTTCCCATCTTTAATATCACCCGTATACTTCCCGTAAGGGTAATTTATTGTTCCCTCAGTAGGCCGCGGGTCTATGATTGCTTCCTTTTCGACAATTTTCTCTCCGGTTCCTGTTTCGTTAATAGGCTTAACAAGGCTATCCTTATCCAATACAATAGAATCTGTTTTTATTACTTCCACTTGAGTATCCTGTGAAAGAGAGTCGACGACTGTAGTATCTCCTCCTCCTGATGTTTCAACTGAATTGCTGTTTCTTGAGAAAACAAAGAAATATACTGCTGCGCCAAGTATAATTAGAGCTGCAACGATTATTCCTATTATCTTTCCCCAGGGAGTTGGTGGTTTGGGTGGAGGGACTTGTCGCATGGGTTCTTTACATTCTTCGCAAACAAAGTCCTGTCCCATCCTTATTTTCTGTACCTCTTTACTCTCGCATTTCGGACAAGGTTTTCCGTCTTTGTCACGATTGGTACAAACGCCATATTTGTATCTGTCACGTTCACTTGCTTTTGCCATATGTTCTATAATTTATGATTTTTTGTTTATTAAATCCAGCGCTTTTTTAGCTTCCCCGCTATATTGTTGATATTTTGGGGAGGTTGCGCTCGAACATTCTTTACTTACATAATCGCGCATAACGGCTTTTACCTTATCCATCATCGCTGTACGTTCACTCACTTTCAGCGTTGGATTTTTTAAAATTTCATCTACTTTCTCCTTAATGGTATCCAACAGTTCCTCGGTTAGTTCATCACTGGTCAACAATGCCGTAAATTGAGTTGACAGGAGTGTGACAATTTCGGAGCCCCATTCATCAACCGTAACAATACACCATCCTTTTTCTTCGCGTTCATTTTCGCGGATAGCTAAAATGTCGTTAGCAGCAGCTATGAAAAAGTAGGGAATAAAATCATTCGGCGTAATTTTTTCTTCACCCATCAAGCCCGGAAGCTCAGTGCCATCTCCTTCGCTATGAAGCAATACACGGGCTTCTTTGGCTTCAATTTCATTTTTGTTGTTCACCATATCGTTATACTCGCGTTCATAAGAGGGTAGCCAGGCAATGGCCCGCATCGGGAAACAGTATTTGATAGAAACTACTGTAATTTCGTTCTTTCGCTCGCTACTCGTATCAAATTGCAAAGTATATCCGGCAGAAGCATTTCCAAAAGCGCCAAGCAGGTTTTCTTTTAATTTTTGTGCGAATGCCTTGAGTGAATCATTTCCTTCGTCTGTAGGCATGGTAATCAGGATGGCTTTGCGATTGATTGATTCGGGTTGGGCTATCGGATTGGGGTTGTTGCGCAAGGCTTTCGACAGTTGGCCATCATCTAATTTCAAAAATGTTCCACTCTGCCTGATAACCGTAGAGGCAAAGTTGCGGATATCCGTATCGGTCTGCAATATCTTTTGTAATTGTTGCAAAATATTAAGCCCCAGAATCCGGTCGTTCTTGCAGTCCTGATCATGCTTTGTTCGTATTTCCGGACTAAGTTCAACGTCGAATATATCGAAAATAACATCTTCGGAAGTAGTAACCGCCAATTCGCTGAAGTGAGCATACGTACGGTTGCCGGCGATGGCTTTGCGAATCTTTCCGGCCCATGTTTCCTGTTGATTTCTGTCTAAGAGGAGCGCTTGCTCAAATTTTGTCATTTTATCATCTTCGCTGATTTCTACAATTGCGCCGGACAGGTCAGCAATGCCCTTTACATTTTTATTGCGATCGGCAATACGCTTTTCAGCGGCATCCATCGATTTGAGTAACACGCCAATGAACTCACTTACTTCTGTACTGAATTCTTCAAACGCCGTGCGAAGTTTACCCAGCAGTTTTCCTTTGAACGCCACGGCAACGCGTTTGGTACGAAGCGCATACAAATCTTTCAGAATTAGTTGATGGTCGGAGTAGATACGAGCCGACCTCCCGGTTGCCCGTTGAATCAGCGACAAATGATTGTATTCGTAGTTATTATCATCGGCGGCTGCTTCATTTTGTTGTATTTTATCATCAATGACAGCGATATCATTCTCTACCTTATCTCTCAGTTCTTTAATATGTATAAGCAATACATCACATATATTCAGCAAGTCTTCCAGCGAAAGACTGCCTTCATACCATTTTGTGTATAAACTCTTTTCAATGCGTTCTACGATATAGCTGGCTTGTTCTTTCAGCAGTTTGTCGTCTGCTTTATCATTATAGTAAACTTCTACACCCTGCTTGTTGCGAAAAGCGTTTTTGTAGGTATCGGAACAGAATCCTTCGAGAAATCGCAAGGGTTCCGGATCAACACTTTTGGCATCATTATAAGAGTAGCTATTTGTCGTATCATTCCAAAAGTTTTCTATACTGCTGCAATATTTATCAGTGTCAAAGATTTTCTCTTCGAGCATCAGATGATTATCGTCCAGCAACCATTCACGCAGATTCTTATCATTCAAATAAAGTTCGCGATAATCTTTGCGGGCAGTTTCCTGCACAAACCCGAAATCATCCTTATAGTTATTGTACTGCATTTGCCACAACACACGTTCTCCTACCGTATAGGTTATATGCTCCATAATGCGTCTTTCAGGGTAGATGATGCGTTTAATACCGAATGTGTTAATAGCTTTCGTACGAGCACGTTCTTTGTCGGTTCCTTTGGATTTCTCACTGTATTCTACACAGAAGTCATTTATGTTTTCCAAACTATATGAGCGTAGAAAGTTATCAGTGGTACCATGTTTTTCCTCTAAAAACAAACGAAAATAAACGGTGTCGGCCAATAATTGTGGTAGTTCGGTAAATGGGTCAACGGTTACACCATTCTCATTTACGTTGGAATAGAGCATTAATCCAAATTGCATATTGGGGGTAATATCCAAACTTACATGTTCATTTCCACGGATAACATCCGATGGTAAAAAGTGGCCGATGTTGAGTGCGCTCAGCTCTCTCAACGCAGCATAACCATTTTGATGATATCGTCCGGCCTGGCAACCGGAAGGAATATCCAACTCCGGCACCATGGCATACACCACGATGTTGGCATTCTTATAAGTTTCTTGTGTTCGAATTTGAGTAATCACATCAATGATAGCCCCCGAACCGGTACCACCGGCCAAACCGGTAAATATGTGTATATTTGCTTCATCTTTTTTTGTAATCGCTTTCAACTTCTCATGTTGATTCTTTAATGCAGAAAGATATTTGTTGCAGTTGGCAGCAAAAAGAATGCGTCCTGCACGGCGTTTTTGTCCGGCGGCTTTACCTACCTCTCCCAATGTGTTTTTCATCGAGGCTCCATTTTTTACAATGATTTTCAAGCCGGGAAAGTTGGATACATTATCTATTATCCGCCCTAAATCCACTGATTTAATATCTACAAATTCACTTTCCGTAAACGAGGCGTCTTTTCCCATCACCCGGAAAGAAGAGTCTCCTGCAACCATCATTTCCCGGGTAGAATCCACATAAACATAGCCAATTGGTAGCTTTGCCCGTTCATCATCATTCGGGAATTCCTGATAAATGCGTTTTCTGATAGCTTTTAATACTTTACCTCCTGTTCCTCCTAGACCAATCAGGATGTGATTTTCTTCCATGTTCATATTTGATACGATTTTTGTTATTTGTTTTTTTAGTAAGATAAACTTTTCTTGATTTATTCTCCGCTCTGTATATCATTGTCCCGAAATAAGTGACTTGAATTGCGATTATCGCAATCAGAAGGGCCCACCATATACTGTTTAATTTTCTCGTAAACCCACTTATATAAGACTCAAACAGGGAATTGATAATTTGTAGTGTTTTTTCTTTTACAGATATATTGTCCGCACTAAGAATAGTTAAGATGTTTTGTGTGTTTATTTGAGAAAAATCTATGTATTTTATATAATCGTTAAATTCACTGGTAGAACTTATTATTTCTGATATTGAATTATTTATCTCATCCTCGAATGTATGTTGATCAGTATTGGATAGCAATACAGTTGTAAGATTGTCTACAATATCACTTTTTTCTATTATCGCAGTTTTTACAGTATTAAGCGTATATTCTATCCCCGAAATTGTTGCTGACACGGTTGATAAAAAACAATATAATATAAATGTGGCAATAGCAACTAAAAAGCTGAAGATATGATGGCGTAATTGTAATGAATATTTAGGATACAATTTTATCACCAAAATGTAACAAACAATCCATAGTCCAATGGACAGTAAAAGTCCGAAAAATAGGATAGATATGATCTTAGAGATAATCATAACAGTTTCTGTATTTACATTTACTTCCCATCAATAATATATTCATAATAAACCCACAAACAAAGAAATACGCAAAGATGTATTTCTGAGATTCACCAATTTTCCATTGCCTTCCTCCGGTTCCACCTCATTACTAAGAAGTGGAACTCTGCCAAAATTCATACGCGCACAAATATATAAAATATTATCTAATAAGAAAATATTAATGAAAATGTTTTTAAACCACAATAGCAACAATTTCCCTTTTTTGATTATAACTACTCTGTATATCAGTGTGTTTAAATAAATATTTCAAAAAAAGCCCTTGTATACTCAATAGGTAAAACTGCAATTAATTTTATTAGCCCATTCTATACTTTAATTAAAATCTTCCTCGCAATTGTTTAACAAAATTGTTTCAACATATGGTATCTCATTCATTTCTTGTAGCTAACGTACCTTTCTTTTATTTGTACGGTATGTTTTTGTTAGTCGACAGCTGTCGACCAGTTGGCCGACGGCTGTCGACCAATTAACCGACGGCCGTCGACCAACTGGTTGACGGCTGTCGACTAACAAAAAGATTGGGAGGAATAAAAAGAGAGGCTCCTATCGGAAATAAATTTATATCTCTTATCTTTGCTCCGTGATAAGTAAGTAATGTGGGATGGCAAAGGATAAAATGACGCAATTCATTAACCTTCGGCAGGTACTTCGGGAGAAAAATC
>JAISDJ010000288.1 GCA_031264865.1 Tannerellaceae bacterium
CACAGCATAGTACATCATGCCCCGTGTTTTTAAACGTGTATGCTCCTTCGCCGGGATGTCCGGGCCATTCCGAAGGCATAAGTTCTTCAATGCGATTGGGCGACTGGTAGTAGGCCATCGTCTGAAAATGACGGTCTACCGGTGCGGGGCCTGCATTGAAAAACACTTTTTCGATACGGTCGCCCCACTGGCCGTCGCCGGTGACTTCCAACATCTGTTGGTACGTCCATGCCGAGCAGGCCACATTGCATGTTTCGGTATTGCGTGTGGAGCCGATTCCCGCCACATGTTCTTCCGATGATATAATATCGTAGGGTAGCAAATAATTCCGGTCGAGCCATGCCAGAAAGTTTTGCGCCGCCTGAAGCATCGGGCGCTCTCCGGTGACAGGATACATCATGGCCGGAATACGCAGGTTTTCGTATGTGATAACGCCATGCGCGTTGTTGAAGTCGTCTTGGTTCCAGCGTCTGACCGTTTCGATGGTGAGGCTGTCGCCGGCGATTCTCAGGATGGCGTTGAGCACGTCCCGGTTGCCGCTCAGTTCATATACGGCAAGCATGGGGTCGATATTGGTACATCCGCTCACTACATCGCCCATAAACCAAGGCACCGGCTGTGCGTCAAAGTGACTGTATACCCTGACCAGCGCTTCCAGTATGCGCGCATCTCCCGTGGCTTCGTACCAGGCCACCAGTGCGCGTCCCATATGCGAATGCGCCCAATTGTTGAAGGTATTGTTTCTGAAATCCAGATCATCCTGCCAGTATACAAACGATTTCCCACCGTTCAGTACACCGTTGACAACCATCTCTAAGCGGTCGCTCACTTTACGGATCAACGCACTGTCATTAAGCAGGTAAGCCAGCCGAACAGCGCCATCAAGCCAATAAGAACATTGTTCCAACGGCCAGCCGGTTCCTGTTTCAGGATCAACCCCCGTCGCTTCAAAACCTACTCCTTTCCACGCCATCCCGAACGTAGTACTCCATTCGTCCAGATGGCCGGTGATACCACCGGCGGCAGCGGTTGCCCAGTCTTTTATCCATCCCTGCGGATAAACAGACCCCGCCGGCAACGGAATAAAAACGGGTTTAACCCGGATAGACGTATCGGAAAGAATAAAATCCCGCCGCTCAAGCATAACCCTGTCCCGTCGTTCAAGCGCATCATTCGGACTACACGCAAACGTAGCCACCAGAAAAAGAAGAGGTAACAAACTATTTTTCATATTCAAACTGTGGTAATACTATAATACCATACGTAATCCATGGATTTCTTATTGTACAAACAAACAGAAAAGCCCTCTGTAAATTGTGTACAAAACCGATATATCGATGGTTGAAATCGATAATATGATATACGGAGTTAATGCTTCAGCACGTTATATAACAGATATCTAAGCCTGATTACTTTTCTTAAATGTATAATAATACCAATAGGTATGGCCAAACTGGCTGAAAAATTGGTTCGACGGTTTGTTTTGCATAATAAGTGATTGCTTTTGAAACTCCATGTATTCCCGGATCAACGACTGAGGAATAGCATATTTCTCATACTTATCCGGTTCGGTGTTAAAAAGAACGAAAGCTTCCTGAAAAGAAATGGGTAAGGAAGAAATATCATTTGTATCGTATAGTTTGCCCAACATAGCCATAAACTTATCCGAATCCCTTAATAGTAAATAATAGGCTCCTGCATACTCCGGAGGGATGTGGTTGTCCGGGTTTTGCCGGGCGAGCGCAAACAGGTCTGTATCCGGGTCAAGAGCTGCCCGAAGGTAATTATCACAGACTAAACTTTTCCGCTTATCGCCAAGTACAGGATCGAGCCTGATTGCTTCGTCATTAAAAAGAAACCGCCGTTGTTCTTTTGCCCATTGTTTGTAGAAAAGGCTTTTTTCTAATATGGATATATATTTTTCCGCCACATTCCAGGCTCCATAAACCAGATTTGTTTGAATAAGCCGTTTTAACATACGCGGATTACCGCTATGAGTAGATAAGAGATACGTTTCAAAAGCCATTTCCTGAGAAAGGGCCATATTTCCTAACGTAAAATAGATATCACAGAGTAAGGTGGTGTTATAATTGGCGCTATATAATCCCATGGCTCCGTGTTGGTCGAAAAGAAACATCTTTTCCGCTAAAATCCCTTTTTCGGCTAACGCCCTATTTAGATAACCCAAATGAGCATAATCGACCATTGGCGTTTTACATGCTTCTATTATATCATCCCATTTTTCATTCCGTGAATAATAATCTAATTCTTTCATTTTTACAGATTTGCTATCGCCATGTTTGGGTATGTCCGACCAACAGGCAACTCCTATTATAAGAAATTGCAGAACCGTTTCCATGACCTCCCTTTTTTGAGTCAGAGGCTTTCGGTTACGGAATAAAAGAGCGATAAAAAACAAGATAGGCAAACGAATCCATAACTCATACACCACACGATTGGAACTCAACTCTTCATATAGGTAAATATCCGGCAGAAATGCCAGGCGAAAACTGCCCATTATTCCCCAATAGACACTCCAAACCGCAATCAAAACAGCTTCCACGGCAATCAATAGAACTGAAAGTTTATGCCATCCCGGGTAAAACATTTCATATAGTATAATACATATGGCAAATAATATAGAAACGGGCCCACCCCCATAAAAGAGCAATGGAACGCATATAGCAGCGTAAACCAAACGCCATTTAAAAGAAAACATCCTTATATACCCATAAAGAGCCAGCAGTAGAAATAAATAAGCGATTGTCCCCTGAATTAAATAATTTGTTTTGAAATGCATGAACATCAACGCCAGAACCATATAACAATAAAGGAAATAAAGAGGCATATTGGGCGCTAACCGTTTACAAATCAAAGCAATTAAAATCCCGGCCATCGTTAACAACAAGGATGTTATAAAACTTCCGGCATAGGGAAGCAGATAGAACTGGATTAAAAATTCATTAATATACAGGCTTAATCCACCAGGGGTGTTGATGGTTTCATAAAAGTATTCTTTTGAAAAAAGGAATAATTGATGTTGTTCAATGTAATAAAAATGAAAAAGATAACTCTGTTGGAAAAACAGGAACATGATTCCAAACAGAAGAATTCCAAACAGAGTTATCTTTTTATCTGACATTTATTTAGTCTCGTTTAATATCCGGCCACCCGGGGTTTTGCCTGAGATTCGGGTTGGAAGTCAATGTTTGATAACTTAGAGGTAACAGAAGCGTATGCTCGCTATGGTCTACCTTATCCATACTCCACCAGTTTCCTTCAGTGAAAACGCCAAACCGTATCAAATCCGTACGTCTACGGCATTCGAAAATAAACTCGCGCCCCCATTCGTCCAGCAATTCCTGCGCTGTAATCTGGCTCCCGTCTTCCTTATACAAACTTGGAGAACCCGAAGGATAATTCCTCTTCCGTACAGCATTTAGTAATTTAGCCGCGCCGGCATTATCTCCTTTACGGAATTTACATTCAGCCAATGTATAATATACTTCTGCTAAACGGAATATCGGATAGTCTGTATCAATCGTATTTTCACCCGATGGATAAATGGGATATTTCACCAATATCCAACCGGAATTTTGATCGCAATGGTCGATATCAGATATATCATACCCTTCACTGCTGCCATTTCCCCATTGATATTGAGTAGGAGCCGGAGAGATACTACTTGGGTCTGTATCTTCAAACCAGCCGTATTGATCGCGCATATATAACGTATACCCTCCGGTATTGGACATTACATATTTTGTTTCCCCACTGTCATCTACGTAATCAAGATATCCGTGAATAAACAGGCCTTCTCTCCGTGAATCACCTAAATTACGATATTTGATTAAGCGGTAATCGTCCGGATATTTTAAAAATTTGCGGACAGGCTTTCCATTTTTGAACGTATATTCATTCCCTTGCAAATCCAAACCAGGCTGTACGCCCCATCGTTGATCTCCACGCCCCTGATTTGTATGATTAAAATAAGTAGAAACAGACAAGTAAGGAATAGCTCCCCATTGATAAGTCCCACCATACACCAAATGCCTGTATCCCAGAAAACTTGGGCATGCATAAATAATTTCGTCACAACTTTCATTATCCGAATCAAACGGGCCATCCCATCTTGGAGACAAATCGTAAACGCCATAAACGCCATCAATAATATCCTGGGCAACTTTTTCACAATCGGAAAGACGGTCTTGCCCAATCCAAACAGATGCATTCAGATAGAGTTGCATCAGAATACAAGCTGCTCCGGCTTGCGTCCATTGCCCCTGCTTGATCCCGTTTCCACCTGTTGAAACTTTCTTCTCAAGTTGTGGGATTATCTCTTTAATTTCACTTTCAATGAAATTAAATATAACCATAGGTTCCACTTGCGAGGGCATTGGGTCGGGGCTTGGATATTCCGTAACAAGGGGTATATTCCGGAACATATCAAATAAATTGATATAATACCATGCCCGCATGGAGCGAAGTTGCGCTTTCATATTTTCTATTTCCCGCGGATCCATATTAAATTTAGCGGGGTCAAGGCCGCTTATATCAGCATATGAATTATTTGCGAAACCAATGCCGTCAAACATGTGATTCCAAACATCTCTATGAAATTGATCTTCAATCTCCATCGTATGCCAGTGAAGGCGTTGATAAATGCCATTATTATACCAATTCCCCTGCCGATTGGCAATTACCATATGGTCTGCCATCCCTTCCTGTATCATAGGCCTTGCCTGAGTTGCCGCCCAATAATTATGCTCGAAAGAGCGTACGTAGCCTTGGTAAGCATTTTCTTTGGTATTATAAAAATTGTCCGACACGATCCGGTCGTATAGCGTTTCTGAAAGATCGGTACAAGCTGATATAAGTAAAAGTAGCCCGCCAAACAGATATTTTGAATATGCTATAATTTTTTGTTTCATGATTCTATTCAATTATAAGATTAAAAAATAACCTGAAGACCCATTAAATATTGTCGCGATGAGGGATAATAGTTTTTCTTCCCGGAAACAAGCCCCGGTTCCAAACCATTTATACTGAAATTATTCGGATCGACTCCTTTATAACTGGTAAAGTTTACCAGATTACGCCCTGTGCCATACAAACGAATACTTTCTACCCACTTATTATCAACTTTGAAGGTATACCCAAGAGTTGCAACATCCAGCTTAAGATAATTCATATCATGCAAAAAGTAAGAGAGATGTTGGTTTGTACCGGTAATATGTGCATTTTCTTCATATGCAGAATACATTACATTGGTATTAGGAGCAGCAGATTGCAATCCAAAATACATGGAATGTGTGTCATATACCTGATATCCAAAGTTGCCTCGCAAGAATATACTCAGGCTCCAGTTCTTATAAGTTAACGTATTATTCCATGATAAATTAAATTTAGGTAATCCGTTACCCATTACTTTTTTATCCTCTTCCGTTGCTTCAGTAAATGGTTTTACGTTTCCTTCATTATCTTTTATCACCCAGTTTCCTTGGTCGTCAACTCCGGCATATTCATAGATATAAAAAGTCCCGATCCTTTTTCCTTCTTCAATCCGTTGTGCCGCTGCCGAAAGGCCCGGGCCGGGGAAACCGCTTAACCAATAGTACGTTTGCCCGTGATATACATCATTTGAAAAAGATTCAAACTTATTATTTGTCGTATACCCGATTAATCCTATGGAATAAGAGAAATCTTTTGTCCGGACAACATCAATATTCAAATCGATTTCAATTCCCTCATTTTTCATTGTACCTACATTCACAAATAAGTTTTGTGCAAGATTAGGCGGAGAAGGAACCTGATAATCTCCCAATAAGTCTTTTTGCGTACGGTGGAAATAGTTAAAACTTCCACTTACTCTATTCCCGAACAAACCAAAATCAACGCCGACATTCCAGTTTTGCCCTTTTTCCCAACGCAGATCCTGATTAATATTTATCCCGGGAGCCCAGCCCTGTATAAACCGTCCGTTAAGATAGAATTGTTCAACGCCAACCATTGTTTTTAAGGATCGGTAATTCCCAAAATTCTGATTGCCCGTTTCTCCATAATCTGCTCGTATTTTCAACTCATCCAACCAGTTAATTTCTTTCATAAAATCTTCTTCACTAATTCTCCAGCCGACTGATACTGCCGGGAAATACCCCCATTTATTATTTACGCCGAAACGCGATGAACCTTCATAGCGAAAAGAGGCAGTTGCAAGATATTTATTCTTATAATCATACGAAAGACGACCGAAAAAAGCGATCAACTTAGAGTCTTCTTTACTGGAACTCATTCCTAAACGGCCGGCAATCTCCCTGTTGTAATTACCATTCCCCAAATTATTATATGTCAGGACATCCGATGCAAAATCTTTATTTTCCGCATATAATCTTGAGTTCTGAAAATATTGATAGGAATACCCCGTCATCGCTTTTAAGGTATGATGGTTTTTTGCAAACATATAGTTTCCAAGCCACTCCAAACTTTCCTGAATATTATTACTTCTGGTCTGATTAGCGTCGCCTCTGCGGCCATCTCTTATCTGTAAAGTGTGTGTGGATGGGCGGAAATAGAAACTATTCGTATTATTTACCTGTTGCGCCAAGGTTATTTGCGTATTTAACGAATGATTTTCATTGGAACCGAATAAAGGAAGAAGATTTAATTTGAATGTACCATCCCAATCCAGGAATTGCTCCATTGCTCCACTCTTATCAAGCTTCAGGTCTTCTACCGGATTATTCTCATCAAATCCGAATACATGGTAAAAACGGCTTGTATCGTCGGGGTCCATTACGGGATAAGTGGGGTTAAGCGTAAGCGCTCTGTTAAAAGCCTCCTGGTCCGAATTATTGCGGTCTATCTTTCGGGGAGCGGCATTCAAAATGACCGAATAAAGGCCGTTGGGCGATTCATGCTGTAAAGATAAACGTGCACCGATCTCTTTCCTGTTTGAACGGATATCTATCCCTTCGCCATTCCGGTAATCTACCGTTGCACGATAATTATTCTTAGCGGTGCCGCCGGATAGCTGTAGCGTGTGGCTATGAGTTACGCCAACCTGCGTTAATTCATCAAACCAATCGGTATCGCCTCCATAATTCTGCCCTCTGTTGTGAGCAACAAAATCTTTGGCGTTCAATACGTTCAAATCTTTCTTAGGCGTATCAAAACTTACATAACCATTATACGTAACTTTTGCTGCTCCACCTGTATTTCCTTTCTTGGTAGTTATGATGATTACTCCATTCGAACCACGGGTTCCATAAATAGCAGAAGCAGCTCCATCTTTTAATACATCAATCGATTCGATGTCGTTTTCATTTACATTACTTAAGTTTGCTCCTGGTATCCCATCTACTACAATTAACGGATCGTTGCTGGCGGAACGGGAAGTTACTCCACGTAATTGCACACTCGGATTTGAATTCGGATCGGCAGCAGCATTATTGTCTATTGTTAAACCTGCCACTTTCCCCTGAATCTGCATAAGAGGATTTCTGTTGCTGATATTCAGAAAATCTTTATTAGATACGTGCGATACGGCGCTGGTCAGTTCTTTTTTGGAAACGGAACCATAACCAATAACCACCACTTCATTTAATTGTAGGTGATCATCAATAAGTGTTATTGTAAAATTCAACTTGTTTCCGGTAGCTATTTCCTGTGTATCATATCCAAGATAAGATATAATAATTGTAGCATTGGAAGCAACCCGTAAAGAAAACTTACCTTCAACATCCGAAGTAGTTCCATTGGTTGTGTTGCCCTTCTCAATAATATTTGCTCCAATAATAGCTTCTCCTGCTTTATCATTAACACTACCTGTAATTGTTTTAAGGGCTTGTGCATTGATAAATGGGGAAGTAACACAAAGAAGTAAAATCAGGAAACATATTTTCTTTACCGGTATTTTCTTTAAATCCGATAACTTGAGTTTGTGACTTCTTTTCATAACATTACATGCTTAAATTAGTTTTCTCATTAATTAAGTTTTATAACTTTTCTTTGTTAACGACGGACTTGTTTATGTGCAGTTTTTCAATTTGCGTTGGTTTTTTGTTTATGGTTTTTATATCATAGGCAAATGGTTTATTAAATAATACAATAAATAATTCTGAGATTTCTTATATCACTGTGGACGGGTGGCGATAAAAGTTATCTTATACAAGAGATCGTTTTCTTATATTTATCACAAATCAAAAGAAAATCCCTCTATCATTTCTGTACAAAATCGATATATTACTTATTGAAATCGACAATTGACGCTCAATGTCGCCTTAGTTTAGCGATAACGACAGGAAAACCCGGCCTCTTCTCCGGAAATCGGAGGTATATCTCTATTGAACCTATATGTTTCGGAATCACTTAATAAAACTTAATAAATTCCAACGATTCAACTTCTAAAATATACTTTGTAGCGCCAAAAGTAAAATCTTCCGACTTATCATCATACAGAAAACGCTTGCCTGTTGCCCGTACAAATGCAGTACTGTCTTTATGAAGTTTAATGTGATAATTTTTGATAAGATAATAGTCTACTACATCTATTGTATTAGGTTCCGGAGCAATGATTTCCCAATTAGGTTTTGAATAGACCAGTTTCCCGATTGCAATACAATCTGTCTTTTCTACATTATCCGGGTCACATGAAATGCAGAAAGAAGTAAAGAATATAAGTAAGATGCTGATAAGGTGATATTTTGTCATAACTGAACTGATTTAATAGGTTATATTTATTTGTTTATACTTCGTATGGGATTAAGCGTTAAAAAAAATGAATCTCTCCAAAGAAGATATCCGAACGCTAAATTACAAAAAAAATTAATATTCCAACACAAAAGAACTTCTTGTAACTTCTGGTGAATCAATAGAGTTATCCGACTGGCTTGACCCAAGTAATATAGGCGCAACCATATTGGAGGGATTAACTGATTGTATAGTTGTAAATTATACAAATCAAACCGTTACGACAAACACAACTGTAACGGGCTGTATAATTAATGTTGAAAACGTGTCCGTTACAAATGGGGCGAAACTCAAATTTGATGCTACTCAATACACTGAAATTAAAAAGGATTTTACAATGACATCAGGGACTATCTTGGAAGTTGAATAACTCTCTTCATTCAACTTCCCTATTTAAAAACTAAGAGGGTGTGTCAAAAGTGGCACATCCTCTGGTATTTTCTGTATTGAAGGGATGCTTTTATATCGAATTTTGCGTACCTTTGTTATTAAAACAGATAAATTAGTATATCAGAATTATTTCCAATTAATCTGCCTTATAAAGTGACAAACACAGGTTTAGCTAGATTCGGAAGAAAAGAAATAGGTAACTACTCAGGTACTATTCACACATTGGATGTCAGCGAGACATTTCAAAGCGGTAAAAACATCCTGTCCATTTTTGATAGTGGTATCAATAACAGAACGAATCCTTGCAAA
>JAISDJ010000310.1 GCA_031264865.1 Tannerellaceae bacterium
GTTTTCTCTATAAACTCCCCTTTATCATACAGGATACGGAAGAACTCCGAAGCCGTATCATAATGCGTTTTAGACGTCGTGCGCGAATAGATATCGAAGGTAATACCAAAATCTTCAAATGATTTTTTGATGATATAATGATAGCGGTCTACAATATCCTGTGGAGTAACCCCTTCCTTTTTAGCCCTGATCGTTATAGGCACCCCATGCTCGTCCGACCCGCCTATCATTAATACTTCTTCCCCTTTGAGGCGAAGGTAACGGGCATAAATATCGGCAGGCACATAAACTCCGGCCAGATGCCCGATATGTACCGGCCCATTCGCATAAGGCAGCGCAGTAGTAATCAGCGTTCTTTTAAATTGTGTTTCCATTTTGAGATTCCTTTTTTGAAACGCAAAAGTAAGTAAATATTTTACAACATTTTATACCCTTTCAGTTCTTTTCTTAATGCGAGCGCCTTATTGTGGGTCACACGATCCATTAATTGCCAGAATCGTTCGCTATGATTCATTTCTTTGGTGTGGCAAAGTTCGTGGAGCAGTACGTAGTCAGACAGGTGGGCGGGGAGGAGCATAAGGGAGAGGGAAAGGTTGATGCTTCCTTTTGTGCTGCAACTTCCCCAGCGGCCTTTGCTATTGTTTATCTTAACGGAAGAATAGGTGAAGCCGAATTGTTTAGACAGGGTAAGGAGGCGTCCGGGTAATACTCTTTTGGCTTCGTGGCCAAGCGCCCGTTCAATAAATCCTTTCAGAAGCTTTTGTACCCGCTCGTCTTCAAAATCCGTTTTCTCCGGACAGGCGATATGAAGCGTTCCTTCGTGCAGGTTCATATAGAAATTATCCCTGTCTGTCCGGAAGATATGAAGGTTGAAGGTGCTTGTCTGTAATTCCGACGCTTCATTCAATATGTTTCCGCGAGGCGCGGGATGCTGTAGGGCAACTATTAGTTTGGGGCGGTTGCTTTCGATAAAGTCCAGCATCGTACTCAATTCTCCGTGAACAGGCATCGTCCCGAGAACCACGCCATCTTTCACTCGTAATGTATACCGTTTGGCCTGAGAGCTTGTTTTGATAGTTATACTACCTAAGTCCTTATCGTTAAATTTATTTATCATTGGCGAAATATCTTTTCACCCGACAAATTTACATATAATATATGTACGTATGGATATTGTTGCTTATATTTACGCGGATAAAAAAGGATGGATTTATGGAACAGTCAAATGATATGGGTACGGCAATATTCGCCGGAGGTTGTTTCTGGGGAGTGGAATATTATATGAAGAAGCTTTCCGGGGTGACGGATGTAGTGTCCGGTTATATAGGCGGAACAAAAGAAGAGCCTGCGTATGAGGAGGTCTGCACCGGCACAACAGGCCATGCCGAAGCGGTACGGGTAACGTATGATCCGCAGAAAACGGATTACGAAACAATCGCCAAACGTTTCTTCGAGATACACGACCCGACGCATATAAATCGCCAGGGGCCTGATGTGGGTGAACAATATCGTTCGGAAGTCTTTTATTCAACGCCGGAACAAAAACAAATCGCCGAAAAATTGATTGCCCGCCTACAAGCGAAAGGATATAAAGTCGCAACACAATTAACGCCGGCCACCACCTTCTGGCCTGCCGAAGAGTATCACCAGGATTATTATACGCGAAAAGGCGCCTTGCCCTACTGCCACGGATATACCAAGCGGTTTGATTGATACGGAGGTAATCTTGTGCAATGCAAACCATACCGCGCGCAGTATAAAATAGTTGTTTTGCCCCTTCCCTAAATTAGGGTGGAGGTAAAATTTGAGTTTTGCCTCTTCCCTAAATTAGGGTGGAGGTAAAATTTGAGTTTTGCCCCTTCCCTAAATTAGGGTGGAGGTGGAATTTGAGTTTTGCCTCTTCCCTAAATTAGGGTGGAGGTGGAATTTGAGTTTTGCCTCTTCCCTAAATTAGGGTGGAGCTAAAATTTGAGTTTTGGTACTTTCCAATAATTGGACGGAGGTAAAACTTGAGTTTTGGTCTTTTCCTAAAATAGGGAAGAGCTATACTGCGCGCGGGGTAGTTTTGTCATTGCGGATTACGCCGTAGGCGTATAATTTTGATAACCCCGGCGCAAACGAAGTGCAGCCCGGGGTAGAGTGAACCACCTTCTTACTCAACTCCGTAGCGAGTTGAACTACTACGCAGTTAAGATAGGGAGTGATCTCTCATACCCCGCGTGAAGTATAATGAGCCTTTACTGGATTATTCAATTAATTGTTTTATTTTTTCCATCTCGTTATATTTTTTATACTGTTGGCTATAATACTGATGGCTGCTTTCATTGGGCGTATAGCATTTGGTGACTTTCATGCAGATAACGTCTTGCGCTTCTTGTATGTTCGGATAGATTCCGGCGGCAACAGCGGCACAGATAGCAACGCCTAAAGCACAAGCTTCGCGCGTTTCGATAACTTTAATCGTTTTGCCGAGGACGTCTGAAAGTACCTGCATTACGTAAGGGGATTTCTGGGTGATACCTCCCACGCCGATGATTTCTTCGATTTCTATTCCGTTATTGATAAATTGCTCGATAATGGCGCGGGCGCCGAATGCGGTAGACTCTACCAATGCTTTGTAGATAAGCGGGGCGGTGCTGGATAGCGTTAGCCCGGCAATGCTGCATTTGAGGTCGTAGTCTACATCGGGTGTGCGTCGTCCGTTAATCCAATCGGTGGCAATGATATAGCTGTCTTCGGCAGGAATGACTTTGGCTTGCCTTGCCAGGTTGGGAATCATTTCGGAATAGATCTCATCAATCAGTTCTTTTTTGGTTTTCTCGTCAATCTTCGTGCTGTTAGCAAGGATGTTATTTGTAGGCCACATAAGAATGCGTTTGAACCATGCGTATAGGTCGCCATACGCGGCTTGGCCGGCTTCGTAGCCAATCATTCCGGGGATAACGGAGTCGTCGGCCTGGCCGGATATTCCGGGGATAAGGCGGTTGTTATTTTTCGGGCCTACAAGTATGTTGCAAGTTGAGGTACCGATGATTTGCACGACGGCTTTATTTCTTACTCCCGCTCCGATGCCTCCCGAATGAGCGTCTACATTGCCGACGGCCACAATTGTATCTTTGTTTAGTCCGAGGCGGTTTGCCCATTCGCAATCGAGTGTGCCGATGGGTTGATCGCAGGTATAGACTTCTTTGGAGAAGGTGTCAACAATTCCGTCGAGTACGGGATCAAGCGCTTTGAAGAAATCGTTGGGGGGATAACCGCCCCATTCTTTGTTCCAGAATACTTTAAATCCGGCGGTACACATATTTCGTTTCAGTTCTTCGGGGATGATTTTCCCGGTGAGCATGGCGGGAAGCCAGTCACAGGCTTCTACGAATGAGTGTGCGGCTTCTCTTACCTTTTCGTCTACACGCAGAACGTGGAGTACTTTTGTCCAGAAATGTTCAGCCGAATAGTTTCCTCCGCCTCCGGAATATTTGGTATAATCGATTGCCCATTTTTGGGAGAAGCTGTTAATATGGTTACAATCCTCCACACCCGTATGGTCTTTCCAGAGAACGAACATGGCATTGGGGTTTTCGGCAAATTCCGTATGCAGGGCCAGCGGGATTCCTTTTTTATCGACGGCTATCGGGGTAGAACAGGTTACGTCAATGGCAAGGGCCCGCACTTTGTTTTTGGCGCCGGGCACTTGGGTAAGTACATCTTCGATGATATATTCCAGCGTCTCAATATAATCGAGCGGGTGATGGCGGAACTGGAAGTGTATCGGATCGCAGTAGAGATTTTGTTTCCAACGCGGGTATTCTTTTACTCCGAGAGCTAATTCCTTGCCCGAGTCGGCGTCTACTAATAAGGCACGAACAGAGTCGGTGCCATAATCAACTCCTATTACATAATTTTCATTCATGATATTACAACATTTAAAAGGTTTGAATTATTATTTACTTATTTTTGACCGTAGTATGAATTTGCGCCATGCTTACGTTCAAAATGTTTTTGTATTAAAGAATCTTTGAGTAACGGACTTTGTGCATTTATCTGTAAAGTAAGATAAGCCATTTTAGCCATATTCTCCAATATGGCACTGTTTGAAACGGCGTCGTATACTGATTTCCCCCACGTAAAAGGGCCATGATTGCCGAGGAGTATCATACTTAGTTGCTGGTGTGAGATATTTCTGCGAATCAGTTCGTTTATAATTTGAAAACCGGTTTGCAGCTCGTAATCACCTGTTATCATTTCATCGCTCATGGGAGGGGCGCAGGGAATATCAAACGTTGTCTGGTCGGCATGGGTAGTGCCCAGAATCGGGATATCTTTTTGTGCCTGCGCCCACGATGTGGCGTATGTGCTGTGCGTATGAACGACGGAATGTATATCGTTCCATTCTTTATACAACACCGCATGGGTGAGCGTGTCTGAAGAAGGGCGAAGTTTTCCTTCGATAACATTGCCGTTGAAATCGACAATCACCATATCTTCTTCTTCTAATTCACTGTAAGCAACGCCGCTGGGTTTGATTGCAAATACACCCGAACGATGATCGGCAAAGCTGACATTTCCCCATGTAAACAACACTAAGTTGAGGCGCGGAAGCATCATATTACCGGCGTAGGCTTCTTCTTTGAGATAGGTATACTTACTCATTGGTTATACTTTTTGTCGTGAATAGCTGATTAAATTGCCCAGCACCTCGATGGAGGGGAGAATGATATCTACCTCCGGATTGGCTTTGCGGGCGTCATCAAGGCTGGCTTCTCCAGTCAGAACGAGTATCCCGTACGTATGGGCGTTGTGCGCCATCATCATATCGGTGTAAATACGATCGCCCACCATCCCGATCTCTCCGGGTTTTAATTGCTTCGACTGAATAATCCCGTCGAGCATCGCTGCCTGTGGTTTGCCTACCACATAATCGGGCTTACGTCCGGTAGACGCTTCAATCGCTGCACAGATGGAGCCGCAATCTACCAACACCAGCGGTTGGTCGGTAGGGCATACCCGGTCTGGATTCGTGGCGAAATAAGGTTTCTCCTGCTTTGCCCACCAGGCAGCCCTGCAAAGACGTTCGTACTTGAGAGACATATCGAATGCTACAATGAGCGCGTCGGGCTCATCTTCCGGCGAATCCAGGGTGGAAACATATCCTGCCTGCTCAAATTGCTCAATCATACTGGGCGTTCCTAAAAGAAACAATCGTTTATACTGCGGATACTGGCGTTTCAGATAGTCTATCGTTGCCTGCGCCGAGGTGTATATTTCTTCTTCGGAGGCTTCAATCCCCAAACTGCTTAACTTACTGACATAATCCGTTGTGCTTTTTGACGGATTATTGGTCAGGAACGAATACGTTATCCCCATACGTTTCAGTTGATTTAGAAAAGGGATTGTAAAGGGAAACAATGTTTTCCCCTTGTAGATGGTCCCGTCCATATCCAAGGCGATGTGCCTGAGCTTACAGAGTCTGCTCAGGGTAACTCCCGGGACGCCGTGGATGTCTGTATAGAAGTTCATTGCAGTTAGTTGTTAGGTTTGCTTAATGCTCCTCCTTCATTGAAGAGTTCGTCCATCCATTGATCGAGGTATCCGGTACGCAAAGCAAAATCGAGCACGGTGAAACGGTTCCTTATCTTCTGGTTCTTCTTGAAAGACGCTTTCAGTCTTTCGCGTGAGATGCCGATTTCTTCACACTCAACAGGAGCGCCAACGCATTTAAACCTGCGCAGTGTTTCTTTGTAGGGGATGACTTGCTGTTGCAACCTGGCTTTAATTTCGGGCCAGTTGTTTTTAACGATTAGCAGTTGTTTTGCCACTTCTTCGCGGGGGACGTATTTTTCGGTTACCTGTCCTACTGCAAACGCTTCGATATCGGTGCCTTTGAACGTTTGGCGTACATCGGCGATTTGTTCTTCAAGAGGCTTCCATCCGGCAACCGCTTTCTCAATATCGATAGACTGCATAGGGGTTTCAAAAATCCGCTCATACAAAGCCGTCATGGTCAGCACACCTATTCCGACTTTAAATCCGTGAGAAGGAAATTGTTCGTCCTGATTGGGATATAAGCCATATTTTTGTGCCATTTCCCCTTTAAACGTATGATGTTCCATATCCCAAAGATGGCTGAAATTGTGCTCTGATCCCGAGGCCGGACGACTGGAGCGTAATGATTGAATGGCAAATCCGCCCAGCATAAGGCCTTCGGTTAAGTCTTCAATCGCCTGCTTCTCTCCGGCTCCGACTCCTTCCGGATTGCCCAGTGCACTGGGTAATCCATCCTGTACAATATGCCACGATACCTGGTCAATTGGTTCGATTCCTAAAGCGTCGGCCAGAATCCAATCAGCTCCGGAGATGATTTTAGCGTACAGGTCGCCATAACCCGAAGCTGTCATCCGGCGGGGAGCTCTGCGTATAATATCTATATCAGCCACTACCGCATAAGGGGCAGGGCAAGCCATAGACATCTTTGCTCCATCTTTGGTGATAGACGCCGCATAAGCTGTGTACCCATCCATTGATGCAGCCGTGGCTACGCACATATACTTACGGTCGAGTTCTGAATTAGCTCTTTTCGTTAAGTCATTAATAACCCCCGAACCTACGGCGATGGCAACAGCATCGATTGCTCTCAGGCGCTCAATAATCCGGGTAACATAACAATAATCGGCATATAAATCGGGAGAGGTAAGCAGAAAAGGTTCTGCCGCAAGAAGGCCCTCCTTATTCAGATAGTCGTGTACCTCTTTTCCTGCGACTTGATATGTGATGGGATCGGCAATAATAATTGCCTTCTTATTTGGAAATTGCTCCCTGAATATTGCAGGAATGCGGTGGAGGATATTTTCTCCAATCAACAGATAATTTGTTTCTGTTGCGAGCCGTAAAGCTCTTGTGACATTTTCTTTAGCCATACTATTTATTGTTTTTTAAATTCTACTTTAACAGGGTAATCTGTTAAAGTAGAATTAAGATACTCAAAATATAAATGGCCTTACCAAAAGATAAATACTGCCCGCAAGTAATCCGCCGGATATAGGCGCAATAGAAGCGATGCGTATTCCATATCCCCAATCGCTGGAGGTTTTTTCTTTAAGTGGCAATAGTTGATGAACAAGGCGCGGCATCAAATCACGCGTCGGATTCATAGACCATCCGGTTACTCCCCCGAACGCCATCCCAAGTGTAAAGATAAGGAATCCATTGATGAGCGCTCCGTTTGCTCCCAGCCCGACATTGCCGGTAATACCCCCTAATTCGATTTGGGGAGTTACCATAAGGAGGGAAATAAAGACTAAGAAGAATGTGGCGACCATTTCATTTGCAAAGTTGATTTTAGAATCTCTGATGGCTGCGTTGGTCGCAAATACATCTAAGAGGACTTTAGGATTATCCCTCGTTGCTTTAAATTGCGAGCGGTATACCATCCATGCAACAACAGCTCCTAAGAAAGCGCCAATGGCCTGAGCTGTGATATACGGCAGTACCGATGCCCATGGAAACAAACCTGCCAGGGCGAAACTAATCGTTATCGCCGGATTAAAATGAGCTCCGCTCTTGAAAGGCATTGCAATAACAATCGCCATCGCTACGGCAAATCCCCAAGACAAAGGCCCGCTTATGGCAGCCTTATTATTTCCTTCATTAAAACTTTTTTTCAGATTCAGGTTCATATTGATACCTAATCCTAATGCCAACAGGGTGAATGACCCGATTACTTCTCCCAGAAACTGTGATGTGCTTACTTCAAACATGATTTTTGAGTTTAAGATATTAGACATTTAAAATTGAATTACTTGTAGGGCTATTTCCAGATACGTTTTGCTGGTTTGCGGATTCCAAACCCAACTGAGCGTTACAGGAAGCGAATAATCGTCACTAAAGCGGAAGTTACGGCTGGCAGCCAGCGTGCAGGTTACGATTCCGTCTGACTTTCCGTAGAAATTGCCTTTGATGGCCTGTCCGTCAATTTTGGCTTGGCGGAATTTGAATGCACTGCCAATGCCTACTTTAAGGTCTGCGATACTACTTTTCAGTATCGGGTAACTGACTTCGAGATAGGTAGAATACCGGGAGCTGGAGTACCGCCTGTCTTTATAATCATCCGGATTGTTTCCGGGAAGCCAGGCTCTGTCGCGGCCAAATAAGACTGTCGACCAACCCAGGTGTAAAGGAAACGTCTCAGGGAAGGTATACCCCAAACGAAGATCAACGAAATGCCCTGTTCCGTGTGCAGAATAGTCAAATGCCTTTTCGGTATTGTAGCCTCCAGGATTGGTTACGCCATACTGATTCTTTTCTGAAAAATTGAACACATCCCAGATTTCGAGCGAGAAACCGCCTTTGTAAAAGCCGGCATAATAATTAAACTCCCGAAAATCTTTCGTAAACGTTGTAGCGCCCCACAAACCAACGGCGAATGTGTTTGTTTTATCAGACAACCTGACATTCCCATCTATCAGAAAGTTATGGGTAACGTCTATTCCCCGCCAGATATGCGCGTTTTTCAGTTCGATAGCCAGACTTACCGGGCTTTTCGTTTGTGCGCTAATACTTGTAAGTATACCTACACTTAGCGCCAATTGTAATAGAATTTTTCTGTTTTTCATCTTAATTTGATTTATTTTAGCATTTAAAAAAAATAGTTTATAGATATTAGCTTGACAGTAACATTGCGATCAGGGATATAGGATTGATACACTTTTTTGAGGTCGACATTTCTATTTGCCATTTACATGTTTCGCAGTCAGAAATAATGTAATCGGCGCCGCTTTGTTCGATTTGGTTGAAAAGCGGTTTACCTATTTCCTGTGCAACCGGATAGTTTTCTTTTTTGAAACCGTATGTGCCTGCTATCCCGCAACAGATCGAGTCGAGTATAACAAGCTCTACTCCGGGAAGCAGCTTCAATAGTTCAATGGTGTATATTTCCCATCCTATTTTCTCCATGTGGCAAGGTATGTGATACGCCACCTTTAGCTTTTTGTTAACGAATTTCAGTTTTTTTGAATAATCGGGAGTAGAAATCAGCCGGTAGATGTAGCGGGTGGCATATTCTATCGTATGGCGTACATCGGCATTGTCTAATTCCAACAGGTATGGATATTCATCACGCAAGGTTAACGTACAACTCGAAGAGGTGGTTACAACCGGCATATTTTTGTCTATCACGCTTTCACGGATCGCTTTCAGATTTAATTTTCCATTCTTTTTTGCCTGGTTGATGTAGCCGTTAGAGATTAACGGCACACCGCAGCATTTTTCGTTTTGAAGCAGTTGCACGCCAATGCCCAAGGCATTGAGCACCTTTACCAGGTCTTTACCTAATTGCGGATTGTTGTAGTTTACATAACATCCATGGAAGTAAGAGACCTGTTCCTTGTATAAGCTCTGTGTGCCGGCTTGTTTCTTCATCCACGTTTTAAACGTCTGTCCGGTATATTGGGGGAACGTGCGGTGACGGTCAATCCGGAGCAAACCATCGAGCATATATTTGCTGACGCCCAATCCTAATATAGGATTGACCAAGGGGGCGAAAGGTGTTACCATCGTACCCATAAAGTCGGTATGCGCTAACAGGAAATCCCTTATTTTACCCAGTTGCTTCCGGTGTTTCAGGTGCGCCGACTGGATGATATCGCCTATTTTGACGTTGGACGGACAGGCTACTTCGCATCTTTTGCAGTTCAGGCAGTATTTCAAGGCCTCGTCATAGAAATCCGGGTCTTTAAGACGCAGGCGCTCCTGATCCGGGCCTCCATGTTTGGGGCCGGGGAACGCCGGATTTACTTTCAATACCGGACAATATACGGTACATACCGTGCATTTGATGCATTGTTCAAAATTATTATTGTTTATATTAACGGCTTTCATGATGGATCGTTTTTTACTATTTGGTCGGCTATATGCAAAGCAGTGAGTAGCGAAACACCCGAGCCACAGCCTTCTCTCAGGGCGTTAAAGCCACTGAGGACAGCGCCTGCAGCGTAAAAGCGATGCTGGATGTTACCTTGCTTGCTTACTCTGAAGTTGGCGTCAGTACGTACGCCAAAGTATTGGTATGCCTGATCGTCGAAGAAGTTTTCGGAATACCAATCTTGCCGTTTATCTGCTGCATCAACATCAAGATATGCAATCGGTTCGAATATCTGTTGCCGGGAGGCCACAAGGCCTTTGCTGAAAAAGCTTCCGGTTGCCAAAACAATATTCCGGGCGGTAAAGGATATATCACCGTGGTTGTTTGTGTTTATGCGGTACATGCCGTTCGTCTCCCGGTCTATATTATTTACTGCATCGCCCAGCATATAGTATCCCCCCTGGCTCCGGAAATACGTTACCATCCGCTGCTGGCTGCGTATGCCTACAATCGATGGGGGAAAGGTTGGTATCATGTATACCTGGCAGCCTACCAGCGTATTGAGCTTGACGATGGAGTTGTCATTCAACCCTAAACAGGCAGGAATAATGATTATATCGGAATGATTACGCCCCTGCTTCAAAATTTCGGCAAGGCTGGCGAAAGCAGCATCGTTTTCGAATAACTGTGATATATTGGTAGCCCGGAGTTCGCTCGGATTTCGCCGCAAACTTTCAAGCTCGGGAATATCGATCGTATATACCTCAGACAGGGTCCCCATTTTCTGAAACTCCTCACTGATAAATGTGGGATGAAAATCAAGAAATCCCGCGATATTAAAAATCGACACCTTTTTCCACGGCAGTGTGTTCCCGTTAGGGCTTATTGCACAATCGGGCACTGAAAGCCAGGTTGGTTTTAGCTCGCCAAGCGGCGTAATCCGGTAATGGTTACAGGTGGCATTGCCTACTGTGGCCACTCCTGTGCGTTGCAGCAGCGCTTTGGCCTCCTGCGTAAGTATCCCGAAATTGGTAACGCCTATCTTGGCGTAAGGATGTTGCGGTTTGCTGTCAGCAAGAGCCGCGACAGCCTGTAAGGGTTCGATCACCGGTTTGCCATCCAGATGATTGAGCAAATCAAACGAACCCGACGAAAAATGGAGCGCACTCTGGCCAGAAGATACGATAAGGCATTTTTGGCCTTTCTCTACCAATTTAATACCGCAAGTCAGCCCAGAGAGACCTCCCCCTATAATAATTGTATCGAACTTCATACCTGTTCTTGTTTTTCGGATAAACTTAATCCACACACACTTTCATACACCCAAGATGTATATTCGCTTTCGCGCAGGCTGTCTCCCCAGCCTATTGGATAAATCCCTTTCCAGCGTTCGTTTAGAAATTTTGCCAGTTCGACTTTAGAGCGAAGCACATCCGGTTCCTTCTTAAACTCGTTCATCAGGTTTATCGCCCGGCAGGCGCAAAGCGCCCCTTGACAGGTTCCCATACCTACGCGCGTCCTCCGCCTCAAGTCGATCAGATTACGGACATTCAATTTTTCTTTTGCATATTGAACTTCGCCTGCCGACACTTCTTCGCACTCGCAGACTAAACTGTTATTTATGTAGCTTGCATTGGGTATATCTTTTGCCATTTCGCCGTGGCGGTATATCACAGACTTGCGTATGGAAAGGGGTACACGATTCATTTTACGATCAATCTCCTGAGACATTTCGATCGAGCCGGGAAGTTTACAGATAGCTGTCTGGCAAGTAGCGCTGATGTTCATTTTTTGGCAGATCAGGTCGGTAGCCATTTCGGCCATTAACCGGTAAGTCATTAATTTTCCGCCGGTGATGGTGATATAACCAGCTAATCCGTCGCGTATCTGGTGGTCAAGCAGCACAATTCCCCGGCTGATATTGCGCCCTGTCGGATCATTGTCTGCTGCCACTAACGGACGTACGCCCGCATAAGCACGTAGTATACGTGTTTGTGCCAGCACAGGCGATAGCTTTTCACCTTCGCGAATGAGTATCTCCACCTCTTCGGGGGTAACGTGCATATCGTCTATTTCATTGTATGGTACATGTATGGAGGTTGTTCCTATCAGGCTAATGGTATCGCCGGGCACTAATATGTCGGCGTCGGCCGGCTTCCTGCACCGGTTGAGTACATACTTATTGATGCGGTGGCCAAAAATAAGCAGCGCTCCTTTAGCCGGAAACATATTGATACGTATACCGGCAAAAAGAGAAATATGTTGCCCCCATATTCCGGCAGCATTTACAACTATATCTCCGTATAAATGTTTCGTTTCTTTCGATTTCAGATCAAGCGCTTTTACTCCCGTTACCTGCCGCTGATTGATGAGTAGCCCGGTAACCTCGTGATAGGTGAGTAGTTCGCCTCCGTGCTTCTTAGCATCCATGATATTCGAAATTGTCAGCCGGAAAGGGTCTATCGAACCATCAGGTACTTTCACGGCCCCGATAATGTTTTTGTTAGCAGAAGGCTCCATCCGCAAAGCTTCTTTGGGATCAATGAGTTCCGTATCTATTCCCGCGTCTAAGCATGCAGTAACGAATTTATCCTGATATGTCAAATCGTCCTCCGGCAGACTTAGAAATAGTCCATCAGTCTCTTCTACACAATGGCTGGCTATATTTTTCAGTATTTTATTTTCCCGAATACATTCTACAGCCGACTCTTTATCGGTAACCGCATATCGCGCACCGCTATGCAGAAGTCCGTGATTACGTCCCGTAGCTCCGGTAGCAATATCGCTCCTCTCTACGACCAGTACCGAGAGTCCGCGAAGCGTGCAGTCGCGTGCTATACCGGCGCCTGTTGCACCGCCTCCGATAATTATCACATTATACTGTCTGGAATGTTGAGTTATCATAGTAAAATATTACGTTTAGCATAAAATGAAATACAAATACGCTGCAAATATAATATTTATATTTACAATACCGCAACAAACGAAATATTTATTTGCGTTAAAAAGAATTAATCGAAAGACTTTTTGAGTTTTGTCAGAATATGAGTTCGAGAGAAGGCATCCTTTTTTTTGAAGAAATACCTGTTAGAGAGCTTTCAAAAGCATCAATTTAGTACAATACTATAGGAACGTTCCGGATTTCTGTTTTTACCTCACAATTTTAATCTGCCTGCCGGTATAATAAAAGATCTGCGAGCGAGGCTGGAGAGGCCTCAATTGTTAAATTCTTTAATAACAAAAGAAATTTTCGTAAAAGGGATGATCGTTTGTGATTGTTTTTGTAATTTCATCGCGCTATGGACGTACCTGTTTACACAATAAGCTCCCGCGCTATCGATCTCGTCGCCCGCATCGCCGAAAAAGTTGGCGAATTGAAAGGTTCCGGTGAATACAGCCGTAATTTACGGTTGCGGAAAATCAATCGTCTGCGTTCTATTCAGTCGTCTTTGGCTATTGAAAACAACACGCTTACGCTTGACCAGGTTACTGATATTATCGAGGGCAGGCAGGTTTTGGGTTTGCCGTACGAAATTCAGGAGGTTAAAAATGCGTACCAGGCATACAAGCATTTGTTGGAATACGACCCTTTCAACGTGAAAGATTTTCTCAAAGCCCACCAATTTATGACAGCACAGTTGGTTAAAGAGGCGGGACATTTTCGCTCGCAGGGCGTTGGTGTTTTTGATGGCACAAAACTTGTTCACGCAGGCGCAGGTTATCAATTTGTACCGCAACTAATGAGCGATTTGCTAACCTGGGCAAAGAAAACAGACATACACCCACTTCTCAAAAGTTCAATCGTTCATTTCGAAATCGAATTTATTCATCCCTTTATTGACGGTAACGGCAGAATAGGGCGGCTTTGGCAAACGCTCATGCTGTCGAAATGGAACGAACTTTTCGCCTGGTTGCCGGTTGAAACCGTTGTTTTCGAAAATCAGCAGGGATATTACGACGCATTGGCCATATCACAAAAAGCAGGCGATTCGGAATCGTTTATTGAATTTATGTTAAATGCTATTTTGCAGGCATTGGAAGAATTGCCGGCACGTAAAATTACCGATATATTTACCAATATAAATACCGATAAACTTACAAAAACCGAACTTGAATTTTTAGAACAGATTGCAGGATACCTTGATAAAAACGGCGAAATAACCAATTATCGCGCCCAACTTCTTACCAATAAATCGGATGTCAGCGTGAAAAAATATCTTGCTAAGTTTGTGGAAATCGGTCTATTGAAAGTGGAAGGAAAGAATAAGGGGAGGAAGTATCTGATTGGCAGATAACAGCGATACAGGTGTACGACTGCGCACGACATGCTTTTGTGCATTGTCAACTATTTTCCCCATTTTTGACTTTTCAAGTCATGATTACAAAAAAGCTTAACCTGACGGCTATGGTCTGAGGGGGCTCAT
>JAISDJ010000061.1 GCA_031264865.1 Tannerellaceae bacterium
CCAACTAAAAGGAGAGAGTTTAAGAAAAAAGTATTAGTTTTACACCTGCCAACAAAAAAATGAACAAAAAGTGAACGGATATCACCGGAAAAGGTGAACGGGTATCGCCGGAATACGCATCTATGAAAATGACACAATTGTATAAGACAGCCGGCGGTATCCAGAATACATTAAAAGAGTATGTAGAAAATGCCTGGACCCCGCAAAACAATAGCACGACCTATACCCGGCTAACAATTGTAGACAGGAACCATAATAAACGGGCGTCCGATGCTTATGTCAAAAACGGAGATTTCCTGAAAATTGCGAATATCCAAATAGGATACACTTTCCCGAAATCAGTACTGGCTCCGTTAAAAATGGAAAGCGCCCGTATCTTTACTTCTGTTGAAAATCTTCTTTGCATTTCCGGATACAATAAATATGGTGATCCGGAAGTAGGAAATACAGGGGACAACAGTGTATTACGTACTGGCTTCGATGCTGGACGTTATCCTTATCCGAGAACCTTTACATTTGGTTTAAGTGTACAATTTTAATCATTTTGTCTAACGAAAAAAATAAATGACTCATATGAAAAAGACATATTTATATGTATTAGCAGGATTACTGTTAGTAACGATCAACTCCTGTAGCGACTATCTGGAAGTAGAGCCTTATGATATTCTCCCCGGTGACATGATGTTTTCCGACGAAGAAAATGCAAAAGCTGGTCTGATTGGATGTTACGATACTTTTTATCCGACAAAAGAAAATGCACCTACGGACCTGGCTATGTGGGGCTTTAAACCCCAGTTTATGTTGGCTAATCATCCTACAATGGATACCCAAGCCAGTGGTTGGGATAAAACCTATTGTACGCAAGACTGGACAGCTACCAGTAGTGAATTTGAACAGATATGGATTGGGCATTATACTGCAATCTCCCGCTGTAATATCTTTTTGGCAGGCCTTATTGATATGGAAAGTTATCTTTTTAAAGCCGGAGAACAAACAAAAAAAGAATTAGAAGCTCAAGCACGCGCTATCCGTGCATGGAATTACCTGAATTTGGCAAAGAACTTTGGACGTATCCCAATGTTGCTGACAGGAGAAACCTATTCCAATACGCCATCTAAACCACGTCCCGACAATGAAGATGACACATGGAACCAGATTGTGGAAGACTTGGCTTATGCGGCCGATATACTGGATTGGACTCCTATTGATGGGGAATACGGACGTATCACAAAAGGCTTCTGTTTGAGTTATCAGGCAATCGCCAAAATGTATCAGGGGAAATATGAGGAAGCAAAAGCTTTATTCAAACAGGTAATTGACAGTGGCATTTATTCATTGCTGCCTTGTTACAGTTATTTGTTTGATCCGGAAAGAGCTTGGACAACTGAAGACATATTTGCAGTGGTAATGTGGTCGGATTGGGGGAATAATATGGGAGGAACTAATGGATGGAGCCCACAGGAAGATCATTATATGTGGGTGTCTTATAGTTCTGCATCCATGGAATATAATGGTTGGGGTTCTCTTTTTATTTCATGGGAATGTTACTACTCGTTCGAGGAAGGAGATCGTCGCAGAAAGGCGTCTATGGTAGCATTGGGGGAAACTAATCCGTGGACTAATCAAACCATTGGCGCCGTAAGTGCTCCAAATGTAAAAACAGGTTCCGAATTTATGCCTAATATTTCCAGTGTAAAATACTGGCGCAAGGATTGTGATTACTGGACAACAATTAATCAACCATTTACGCTGCGTACGCTTCGTTATGCGGAAATATTATTAGATTATGCAGAATGTTGTTTCCGTACCGGAGATGCGACAAATGGCTGGGAGATGATCGGACTGATACGCGAACGCGCCTTTGGAAACCAGGAAGTGACACTCAACGATTCCGAATATCCGATCCCCATGCTAACAGAAACAGTTGAAGTGCCTGATGCTGGCACATATTACGCAAAGTATAAAGCAGACAACGGTTACACGGCTGATGCTTGGTTGATTGCAGTCAACATGGAGCGCCGTCATGAATTTAACGCGGAATATAGTTTCTTCTATGACCTGAAACGATCCGGCCTTCTGAGTGAATTTGTAGAAAAGGAGTATCCTAAAAACGTTGGTATTGATCCAAGCGTCAATCCTGATGGAGCTCTAAAGGACTGGCATATCTATCGTAAATTTGATCATAATCCAAACAAAATGTTGTTCCCGATTCCTGAAAAAGAAATCCTGACAAATGATGCAATCAATAAAGAAGATCAAAATCCCGGTTATTAATTAATAAATAAATGGATTTATTTTTGAAATAACCGCACGAGAAAAGTTATCCCCTGAGTCTTACAGCAGGATTCAGGAGGCTTTTCAAATAAACCATATTAACTTATAAATTACGATCGCATGAAAAGAAGAAATTTCTTAGCCGGCTCGGCATTAATTGGTGCCGGAATTCCTTTGGGATTAACTACTACCATTTTACCCTCTTGTTCCGTGGACGGACAATCCAAAGGCTCGTCCCGTCGTTATACTCCGGAAGAACTGGGGATGTATTCATTTGTTGATATTGCGCCGGACGGTAAACCGCTGAAAGCAGCGCTTATCGGTTGCGGCGACCGGGGAACGGGAGCGGCTATACAATTTCTGGAAGCAGGTCCGAACGTATCCATCATAGCCCTGGCCGACATATTCCCCGACCGTATGACTACCTGCCGGAATGTGCTTTCCGAAAAGTTCAACAACAACGTGCCGGATGCTAACTGTTTTTTCGGTTTTGATGCTTACAAAAAGGTACTGGCCATGCCGGACGTAGAAGTGGTTTTGCTATGTACGCCGACTCACTTTCGCCCGGAGCATTTCAAAGCGGCCGTCGAAGCGGGAAAACATATCTTTATGGAAAAACCCTGCGCGGTAGACCCTACCGGCATCCGCACCGTTATCGCTGCATCCAAAGTGGCAACCGGTAAGGGGCTGACGATAATCACCGGTAACCAACGCCGGCATCGCCGTGATTATTGGGAAGCATTCGTTCAGGTGCGCAACGGCATCATCGGCGAATTGGTCGGCGCCTCGGCTCATTGGGATCAGGGAGCCTGGTGGAATAAGTTCAAACGCCCCGAATGGAGCGATATGGAATATTGCATCCGTAACTGGTTTAATATAAAGTGGCTAAGCGGCGACCATATCCTCGACCAGGCAATCCACAACATAGATATAGTCACCTGGTTCATGGGAGAACGTCCTGCCAGGGCTGCCGGCTTCGGAGGACGCGCCCGTCGTCTGACCGGGGATATTTTCGACTTCTTCAGTGTGGATTATTATTATGCCAACGACAAACGAATGTTGGCAACAGCCCGTCAGATCGACGGTTGCGAAGGAAATGTATCCGAACAGGTATTGGGTGCAAAAGGGATAGCCCAGCTGAACGACAGGGGAGAAATGAAAATCGTAGACTATAACGGAAATATCCTATGGCAATATGATTATGCCGGAAAACCGGTAAAAAACCCTTATCAACAGGAACATATCCATCTGGTAGAATCTATCCGGCTGAATAAAAAAATCAACCAGGCGGAAGATCTGGCCTACTCCACACAAGTGGCCATCCTGGGAAGGGAAGCGGCCTATACAGGAAAGGCCATAACCTGGGAAGAAATCATGGCTTCCAATTTAAGGTACGGCCCCGAACACTATGAAATGGGAGCATTACCGGATTACCATGAAGGACAGGTATCCATTCCGGGAAGAAACCCCGAATAGGAATCATTGTTTATCCTAACTTTCTCAGGATAATTCCTTTTCTGTACTGTTTAAAGACGGGACAGAAAAGGGAATTCCCCACCCGATTGATTACGATGAACAGAAAGAAAAATATAGTGGAAAGAAGAAACGGCACACGATTAAAAATGCTGTTATCATCACAACATCCTGCCTGATACTCTTTGTCGGTCAAACTGTTTGTGGTAAGATTCACGATAAAAATTCCACTAATAAATTAACGTTAAAGAATAGTAGAATGAAACACTCGTATTTATGGATGCTAATACTTTTAGCTTTCATTTCTTGTAAACAACAACGTTATGAGAAAACAGCGGATGGTGTTATCATAAATCTGAAACAAAAAAAACTTGCATGCAAATTGTGTATCCCTATAAAAGAAAAAAGCAGCTACTTCTATCGTAACTGCTTGATTTTAAGGTGGGCGTTGAGGGATTCGAACCCCCGACCCTCTGCTTGTAAGCCGCAAACATAGCCTTTTCTTCTATTTTCTTCAATTTATATTCATACACTATAATGTTGTTATACAGAGATATATGTGTTTTTCATTTATATCCGCTATTGTTTAATTTGGATATAATCGCTAACTTTGTATGCAAATTGTATGTCCCATTTTTTGGAACATACACAATACAAATCGTTATGTTTAAGTATAATAAAGATGGCGTATCAATTCTTACAGTGCAAGATACACGCAAAGAAAAGAAATCTGGGCTATTTCCTGTTAAAATCCAAGTGATTTATAAGCGGGTTCAGCGTTATTATAGTACAGGGAAAGAATTGAGTCCGGTGGAGTGGACTGCTTTGCTTGACACTAAAAGCAAACGGTTAATCTCGATACGTTCTGAAATAAAAAACTCGTTTGAGAAAGTTGAATCGGTAGTGAAAGGACTCGTGGAAGAAGGCAATTTTTCATACGATGCTTTGAATTTGCGTTTGGGAAAGGGGGTAGGTGATACTGTTAATATTCTTTTCAAAGCCAAGTTAGATGCTTTGATGGAGGACGGTTCTGTCGGTAATGCCCTTGCCAATCGAAGTGCATATAAGCATTTGGAAAACTATGCTGGTACAAATATTGCATTTGAGACCGTTTCGGCTGATTGGCTCAAAAAGTATGAGAAGGCGATGATTGAGGAAGGGAAAAGTTATACGACCGTTTCCATTTATTTGCGCTGTTTGCGGGCAATCTTCAATGATGCTAAAACGGCGGGAATAATCAAAGAAAATCAATATCCATTTGGAAAAGGCAAATATGAAATTCCGATTGGTAAGGGTCGGAAAATGGCTCTTAACCTACAACAGATTAAACAAATCATAACCTTTTCCGATGGGACGGAAGCAACCGAACATTATCGAGACCTATGGTTTTTCCTTTATTTATGCAATGGTATCAATGTCAATGACATGCTAAAACTCAAATTTTCCAACATAGACAATGACGAAGTGCATTTCTATCGCTCTAAAACCCTACATACTTCCCGTGAAAAGAAAGAGATAGAAGCATTGCTTACGCCGGAAATGAA
>JAISDJ010000068.1 GCA_031264865.1 Tannerellaceae bacterium
CGATATGGGAAAAAGAGGAATGTCACGATGGTGGAACTGTCTAACGAGATGGTAGAAACATTCAGCATGGCCCATTACAAAAGTATCACGATAAAAGACGACCGCGAAGCGTTGCAATTCATCCGCCGTTGCCTGGACGAAGACCAACAGGGCGCGCGTAAGATAAAGGAAGTAACGGATGACGGCGGGTTGATTTCGGCCTATTATCAATTGCCGGGGAACAAGGAAGACCTGAACCGCTTCATCCTCTTTAAAGTAAGCAAACGGGGAGTAATAACGCTTGTGTACATTGAAGGCGAGTTGGATAGCGACGACTTAATTACGATTCTCTTTACAAAAAAAGATTTATAACCCATTTAATAATATAAAAAAGATGAAAAAATTAGTATGGCTGAGTGCGGCTTTTTGTTTTTCCCTTGGATCGGGAGCGGCGGCTATTGAACCGGTACAACCCGATACAACGATTGTAGTAAACGGGAAACGTATTGAAATAAAGCAAAACGACGACCGAATGAAAGTAAGAGTATTCGAGATAGACGACAACAACAATGCTTCGGAAGATGAAATGATATTTGAAGGCCATTACAAAGACGGCAAGAGTTATGAAAGACGTAAGCGTTCGATAAACATCCCGCTTCCTCCGGGGAAACGTTTCGACGGGCATTGGGACGGATTCGGAATGGGCTTTGCCAATTTTGCCGATGGAAGCTTCCGCTTTAACGACGCAGACGGCGTATCGTTGCGCAGCGGCCAGTCGCTGGAATATAACCTGAACGTATTGGAAACGACCATTTCTCTTTCCGAAAAAGAAAACTGGGCGATAGTGACGGGCGCCGGTATGCGCTGGAGCCGTTATCGGCTGGATGGAAACAAGTATCTGAAAGAAACAGACGGCATCACGTCTTTGCACAATGCCCCGGAAGGCATCCATTACAGTTCCAGCAAACTGAATATCACCAGCCTCACTATCCCACTGCTACTGGAATGGCAAGAACGGTATCATCGTCATGACTTCTTTGTCTCGGCAGGCGTGGTAGGCGTGGTGAAAACAGCCTCGTCTTCGCGGGTAGCTTACAGGGACGAATCGGGGAAGAAGCGGAAGGATAAGATGGATGGAGGAATGAATATCCGTCCGGTTACGATGGATTTCTTATTTCAGATAGGTTGCGACTGGCTGGGGGTTTATGCCAAATACTCACCCATAGGATTGTTCGAAACAGGCAAAGGGCCTAAGGTACATCCCGTTTCCATCGGGCTTCATTTGCATTTATAACTCGTTCTTTCTTTTATACAGGAATGAATGCCAGCGTTCTTCCATACTCCCTTGCGAAAACATTTCGTAACGCGCCAAGATAAACAGTAAGTCAGACAGACGGTTGATAAATGATAGGATGGCATCGGGGACAGGATCCTGCCGGTTGAGCGTCCATAAACGGCGTTCAGCGCGGCGGGCTACTGTTCGGGCCAGTTGAAGATGAGACGAAACAAGCGTGCCACCAGGCAAGATAAAGTGATTATTATCGTCCATTTTACCGGATAGTAAATCGATGGTTTGTTCGCAAAACAGAGTGAGCTCGTCGGAAAGTATATTCGGGTTTTTGTCTCGCTTGCCGGAAAGGGTGGCTACGTGCGACATCACAATCATCATCTCTTTTTGGATATAGAAAAGGATTGATTGGAATTCATGATCCTCAGATAGGAGACTTCTTACTATTCCCAGCAAAGAATTTAATTCATCCAATGTTCCGTTTGCTTCGATACGTATATCGTCTTTATCCACTCTTTCGCCGCCGTGTATGCCGGTGCGCCCTTTGTCGCCTCCTCGTGTGTAAATTTTCATGCTGTTATATTAGGATGTTAAGTAATGTATGAACCAATCATTCGTTGTTTCGTCGGCCCAGTACAGATGCGTGTATCCAGCCAACACATTTTTATAGCGGTAAAGCGGCGTCTCAGCCGTTACGCCTTTGGCTGTAAAAGCTTTTGCTACGGATGATAAGGGTTGTTTCTGTGGGATAACAGACGAATAATGAAATTCATGCCCTTTCATTTCATATTCGCTATAGTATAATGTACGATACCCTAAACGAAGTTTCATAGGCTCCATAGTAGCGCATTGGTTGAGGATGCCGGCCATTGGAAACGTGTTCCCGTCCTTATCTGTTATTGAGTCGCAAAGATACATCATACCTCCGCATTCTGCCAATAACTTACCTTCTTGTTCAATGTATTGCCTTATAGCTTTATGCATCGCTGTGTTTCCGCTTAATTTTTCCGAATACAATTCCGGATATCCTCCCGGTAAATAAATAAAACTGGCATCGGGTAAACGAGGATCATGTAATGGACTAAAGAAAACTACCTTTCCCAGTTTGTGAAGATACTGTATGTTTTCTTCGTAGACAAAATTGAAGGCTTCGTCACGAGCGACAGCTATCTGTCCGATGTGAGGTAGTTTGGTTTTGCTTTTGGAAAGAACATCCCGATTAATATTCATGAACCGGGTTAATTCTAAAAGGCGATCTATATCGATATGCTTCTCAATGATTCCGGCTATTTTATTGGTAAACAAATCGAATGGAAAGGTATTATCCATTGTTAATCCGAGATGACGGCTTGGAATTTCCATATCAGTCTGTTTGGGTATATATCCTAATGATTCTATTCCGGCATCTTTTGCTGCTTGTTTCAGAAAAGAATAGTGGTTTTCGGATGCAACAAAGTTGAATATGACTCCAGCGATTTTTATAGTTTTATTGAAATGTTTGAACCCGTAAATTAATGGAGCCACGGAGTAGGCGCTGCTTTTTGCATTTACAACTAAAATAACAGGTATGTCGAGCAACCGGGCTATATCGGCGCCGCTACCCAGCATACCGTCATATCCATCGAATAATCCCATTACCCCTTCGGTTACTGTTACATCTGCTTTCGTTGAATATTTACTGTATAAGGAGCGGATATATTCTTTCGACATCATAAACAGATCCAGATTTACAGACGACTTTCCTGCCGCCTCGTAATGATAACGGGTATCGATATAATCCGGGCCACATTTAAAGGGCTGTACCTGCATACCTCGATTCCATAAAGCGCGTAACAATCCCAGTGTAAGGGTCGTTTTTCCACTTCCCGATGAAGCCGCTCCGATTAAGAAATGTGATTTCATGACTGCAAATATATTACAATGGTTTGGAAACTCATCCTTTATTTTTACCTTTGCCGTGATTTTGGTGTTGCTTTATCTATTCAGGTAAGGCAATGAAAAGGGAATCAGGTGAGAATCCTGAACAGACCCGCTGCTGTAAGCTCTTTTACGTTTTTGAACATTCTTATACCACTGGCAAGTATAGCCGGGAAGGTCGTTCAAAAACGGAGTAAGTCAGAAGACCTGCCAATCTCAAACGTTTTAAAGCTTTCGAGGAATGAAGCTTAAGAACAGCAACAGTAAAGCGCTTTCGTATATTCGAAGCACCAACTTCTTGTTTGTCTCTTTATTATTTCCCGTAAGCCATTGTGAATATATCAATAGATGTAATGAAGAATTTTGTTCTTTTATTCCTATGGTTTGTTTGTTGCTTTCAGGCAGGTATATCAGCACAAAGCAAAATCAGCCTGTCCGGTACTGTAAAAGATGTTACCGGCGCCCCTCTTCCACAAGTAACAGTTGCTATCGAGCAATCTTTATCAGGCACATACACGAATGATCAGGGATTCTATACATTGGAAATCCTTCCGGGGAAATACACATTCGTGGTATCCATGATAGGATATAAGACCTTAAAGAAGGAGATTGAAGTAAGGAATAATAAAAAACAACACTTTATACTGGAAGAAAATTCCATCTCCCTGGATGTTGTGGAGGTATTAGGTAAAAGCCGGACACAGCAGGTAAAAGAAGGAGTATTTGCCGTCAATGCTTTAGATATAAAGCCACTGGTGAATAACCTGAATAGCGTAAGTACATTGGTAAACCGGACAACGGGTATAAAAGTTCGTGAAGAAGGTGGAGTTGGATCGGATTTTGACCTTTCCATTAACGGTATGTCTGGTAATTCGGTTCGTTATTTCCTGGATGGCGTACCGCTGAATACGAAAGGAAGTGAAGTCTCCTTAGCCAATCTTCCGGTGAATATTATTGATCGTGTGGAAATATATAAAGGGGTGGTCCCCGCTTATTTGGGTGCGGATGCGTTGGGCGGAGCCATTAATATAATTACTAAGCAAAACCAACGGAATTATCTGGATGTATCCTATGGAACAGGTTCTTTTCATACACACCGCTTTAATATGAACGCCCGCTACCAGGAACGCAAAACGGGTATTATCCTCTCTCCTACAGTAGCTATCAATTATTCTAAAAATGATTACATGATGAAGGGGGTTGAACTTTGGGATAATGAAGACCGGAAGTTCAAACTTGTCAATAGAAAGCGTTTCCATGACGATTATTTCTACGTATTGGCACAGCTTGAAGGGGGCGTAGTCAACCGCTCCTGGGCGGATGCTTTCTGGGTTTCCCTTTCTTATTCGGCAACAGATAACGAGCTTCAGACCGGAACCATTCAGCAGATCGTTTATGGTGAGGCCAAACGTACACAAGACGCCTGGAATATTTCCGCCCGGTATGAGAAAAAACAATTTATCCTCCCGAACCTACATCTGAACGCTTCCTTATCGTATACCTGGGATCATTCGCTAACGGTTGATACTGCTTTCCGTAAATACTGGTGGGATGGTTCTTATATCGAGTCGTCGCGTAATGAAATTACCGGGCGGGGGCGTTCGTTGCGCCATTACAAACGTCCACTTACCGTAGCCCGCCTTAACCTGGATTACCGCCTGAACGAACATCATTCCGTAAACCTGAATTATCTGCTTAACCGGACGGGCAATAGCCGTTACGATGCGGTAGATACGGATTTCGAACCTTCCGATGATGTATTGGCCAAACATATCCTCGGCTTGTCTTACAACCAGCTATTACTAGACAGCCGGCTACACAACACTTTTTTCATAAAAGATTATATCAATTACCTCTCTATACAGCAACAGGACCTTTACTGGATTACCGGTTCGAAAAATAAGGTGGGCGATAAGACGACCAATTACGTAGGTTATGGAGTGGGTTCGCGTTATAACTTCTTCGATTATCTTTCGCTGAAAGCTTCGTTCGAGCATAGTGTCCGCCTGCCTCTTTCACGAGAAATGCTGGGAAACGGCACAACGGTGTATCCAAACTTTAGCCTCAAACCGGAGAATAGTAATAACGTTAATGCAGGCATTTATGGTTCTATCCGCTTAGCCCGGGGGCATTTGCTCTATTATGAAGCGAATGGATTCTACAGGCATGTAAAAGATTACATCCATGCCGTAGTATCGCAATCCGAGGGATTGAGCCAATACGATAACGTTTCGAATGTAGATGTAAAGGGGGTCGAAGGAGAGTTGCGCTATACCTGGAACGACCGGCTGCAACTGATTGTAAATTGCAGTTATCAGGATTCGCGAAGCAAAACAAAATACTATGCCGACGGCTCTCTCATGATTACTTATAATAATAAAATACCCAACCGTCCCTGGCTGTTCAGTAATTCGGAACTGAATTTTACCCGCAGGAATCTACTGTGGTCAAACAGTACGTTCCGGGCAGGCTATACGTTTGAGTACGTACATTGGTATTACCTCACCTGGGATGGATATGGCAGTTTGAAAAGCAAATCGCGTATTCCCGATCAGTATATCCATAATATGTATTTCTCTCAGTCATTCGGACACGACCGATACCATATCTCCTTCGAATGTACCAATTTGCTCGATCATACAGTATATGATAACTATATGCTGCAAAAGCCCGGCAGAGCTGTCTTTTGCAAATTCCGACTTTTTATTAACTAAATAAGAAATAAAATGAAAACGATTAATTTTTATGTATGGACGCTATTTATAGCGTTGGCAAGTTTCACATTTACTTCCTGCTCCGGCGACGATGATGTAGAGCCTACGCCGACTCCTACTCCCGGTCCCGATGTACCAACCCCCGATCCTGATCCGGAACCCAAACCGGAGCTGACCACTCATTTTGATATCTGGGTATCTCTCGGCTCCAACTCCGGTATGAACTCGGATAATACCCAATTGGTTCAAAGCGTAGATTCATTAACAGAACAAGAACCTATCAATTTCAAAAACAGTGGCGCTGATATAACAGCACTAATGTATCAAGAAGCCATCATCAAAGGAAAGTACTACTATCAGGTACCAAAGAGCAAAGACCGTATCGGCAAATATCAGATTGTAAATGATGAAGTAGTCACAATAGCCGAATTTCCCTTTACCGGAAACACATTGAAAGACCGTCGCTACACACACGCTTGGATTGATGATAAAACACTTGTGTTGATAGGTTCAAACGGCGACTCAAATAAAATACTCTGGATAAAAGTAGACACCGAAACGATGACAAACCTGGCTGAAGGCGAACTCGATCTGCCGGAACCTCCTAAAGGCGATAAATTCAATACATCCGGAATCGCCGCTTACCGCGACGGGCAGATCCTTTATTCGTTTATTTACAGTAAAACAACAACTCATTTCTATACCGCCTTCATCAATGCCAATGATATGACCACCGAATCGGTAGTAAAAGAAGATCGTGCTGAAATGATGGCAGGCACAGCCTACGGCGAATTATTGCAAAATAAAACCTTCTTCACTCCCAAAGGCGATTATTATATTGCTTGCAACAGTGTGTTGGCAGGTGCCACCAGTACCACCCAACAATACGGAACGCTTCTGCGTATAAAAAAAGGAGAAAACAACTTCGATGCATCCTATAAAGGCTATAATTACCCCAATGGCAAATTGGTAACTGTAGACTGCCTAAGTAACGACAAAGCCCTTCTCTATATCCAAGATCCCGACCATACCGGTGCACCAGCATGGGGAAACGACTATAATTGCTACTATGCCATCCTCGACTTGAATACCGATGCCATAGAAGAAATAAAATACAACGGCACGGTCTTACCTTATAGTACCGGAACCTTCTCTCAACGTTCGGTTGTACTCGACGGCAAAGCGTATATCGGCGTAAATCCCAAAAATGAACAGCCCTGCGTTTATATCTATGATATCGAAACAGGCGACGTAACAAAAGGCCTTACCATTACCACCGGATATGAGTTCGACCGCATTACGATCATGGACAATAAATAATAGAAATAGTAACGAAGCAGGCATATGAGCAAACTAAAGTCCTTTCTTTTCCTGTCACACCGGATAATAGGTGTTATTATCAGTTTGTTATTTTTCATGTGGTTTGTATCGGGGTTGGTGCTGATTTATTATCCCTTTCCTGATGTTACAAAATCGCAGTTGTATGAAAAGGAAGAGGCTTTTCCTGCTTCGTTGCCCGCTTTAGAGGATGTTTTGTCCGGGCTGCCTGCTGAGGATTCGGATATCCGCAGCTTGCATGCCCGGCAATTTCAAGGGCAAACCTTATTTACGGTAGAGACAAAGGAGAAAACCTATACCTTTAGCGCCGATTCCCTGCAAACACCCTTGCCTGTAACATGGGAAACCATTCAATGCATTGCCGGCCGTTGGGTAGACTCCCCTGTTCTTAAAGTTGATACGCTTTATAAGCGCGATCAATGGATCATGTATTCTTCTTACCTCAAAGAACTGCCTATCTATAAGTTTTACTTTGACGACGAAGAACGGCATCAGTTATATATCGCTTCGCGTACAGGCGAAGTACAGCAATTCACCACCGCACGCGAACGACTTTGGGCATGGATGGGGGCTATCCCTCATAAATTCTACCTGCCCTTTATTCGCAAGCATACCGAATTATGGATCAAGGCACTTACGATTGCCGGAGTAATCGGCATGCTAGCTGCTTTAACAGGCCTGTATGCCGGTATCTATGCTTTGTGGAAAAAATATAAATCGAAACGAAAAGTGGGAAGCCCTTACAAAAAGCAATGGTATAAGTGGCATCATATCACAGGCCTTATCTTCGGTGTGTTTCTGGTTACCTGGGCATTCAGTGGAGCCATGTCTATGCAACGCATTCCGCAATGGGTGATAAAAACGTATGGAGATTATCGTACAACTCCTTCCAAACTGAGAGGGAAGAAGCTGCCTCTTACCGCTTATACGCTTGATTACAGATCGGTTTGCCGGCGCTATCCCGATGTAAAAGAAATAGAATGGTCGTATTTTCGCAGCATACCTGTTTATAATATCATTGTTGGAAGCCGTGCTTTGAGTATAGATGCTTCCGGTACGGAGGCAAAAGAACTTCTCTTGCCACAAGAAGAGATAGCAAAAGCGATCCGCGCCGTCCACGGTGAGTACACCTTTGTTATTTCCACTATCTCCGCCTATGAAGAGTATTATCTGCCCCGCAAAGAAACGTTGCCCCTCCCGGCTTATAAAGTAGAAGTAAATAATCAGGATGAAAGCCTCTACTATATCGATCCTGAAACAGGTGATTTTAAATACTTCAACCGTAGCCGGAAAGCAAAGAAATGGATATTCAACGGCTTGCACTACTTACATATTAAATGGTTGTGGGAACGGCCTGTTTTGTGGACTACGGCCATTTGGACGCTCTGTATCGGTGGTTCTATCGTTTCCTTCACAGGCATTTGGCTCAGCATACGTTATCTCATAAGAAAGGTAAAGAAATTGATAAAATGAAATGTTATAATGTCTTTAAGAAAACGTTGCGATGATTTTGAAAAAAGGGCGTAATGTTTTCCAGACAAGGTCGTATTCATTTTTTCAGGTTCTTCATTGCTTCTGTAAAATGATTATTGAATAAAATTTAAACAGACTTGTTATTTTTGTAGTTGATATGGAAAAAGGAAAAATAATCGTTGCAGGTATCGGGCCGGGAGGTGAAGAGGATATTACGCCGGCAGTACTCTCTGCAATCAGTCGGTCCGACGTAGTAATAGGATATAAGTATTATTTTCGATTTATCAAGTCGTTACTATCCGAAAACACGTTGTGCATAGATACAGGGATGAAAAAGGAGCGTGCCCGGGCAGAAGAGGCTTTTAAATATGCAAAGGAGGGAAAAACAGTAACCGTTGTCAGTTCCGGTGATTCGGGTATTTACGGGATGGCTCCACTCATTTGGGAAATGAAAAAAGAAACCGGCAGTGATCTGGAAATAGAGGTCGTACCGGGTATTAGCGCTTTTCAGAAAGCGGCAGCTCTATTGGGTGCTCCTATTGGACACGACCTTTGCCTGATTTCCCTTTCCGACTTGATGACACCGTGGGAGAAGATTGAAAAACGTATTATAGCTGCTGCAACAGCCGATTTTGTTACAGCCGTCTATAATCCCAAAAGTGAAGGGCGCTATTGGCAATTGTATCGTCTGAAAGAACTTTTTCTTAAGGAACGCCATCCCGACACACCTGTTGGCTATGTACGCCAGGCCGGACGTGACGAAGAAGTGATTCGAACCACTACCTTGGCGGATTTTAATCCCGAAGAAGTAGATATGTTTACTGTAGTCATTATCGGAAATTCCCAATCCTATGAATGGGAAAATAAAATCATCACTCCACGTGGATATTATCGGGAAACGGATAATAAAGAGATAAGTGTAGGACAAGAGATCATGATGCGCAGCTTTCAAACCATCGAAAAAGAGTTAAAGAACAGAGATATTCCTTTAGATAAAAAATGGGCTTTGCTGCATGCTGTCCATACGACGGCTGATTTTGATATGGAAACTGTTTTCTATGCTGATACAGGTGCGGTAGCCGGTTTATATGAACAGTTTGCTAAGGGTAAGCTCCGTACTATTATTACAGATGTAACTATGGTCATGTCCGGTATTCGGAAAGGTGCTTTACAACGGATGGGCATAGAGGTAAAATGTTATCTGAACGATGAACGGGTAGCCGCTATGGCTGCCGAAAAAGGAATTACCCGCACACAGGCGGGAATACGTTTAGCGGCGGAAGAATATCCTGAGGCCCTTTATGTTTTTGGTAATGCACCAACGGCCCTGATGGAGCTGTGCACCCTGATACGAAAAGGAAAAGCATACCCTAAAGGAATCGTTGCCGCACCGGTTGGTTTCGTACATGTGCAAGAATCCAAACACATGGTGAAACCTTTTACATCTGTTCCGAAACTGATCATCGAAGGGCGTAAAGGTGGTAGCAATCTGGCTGCTACACTTGTTAATGCCATCCTTTGCTATGACGATGCCGAACAATTAAAACCAGGAAGAGATGTATGAATCGTTTTTATGTAATAGGAATAAATGATAATCCGGAACAATGCTTTACGCCGGAAGTGCTTGATTTGATTGAAGCCGGAAGCGTCTTTTCCGGTGGAAGAAGACATTATGAAATTGTGCAATCCCTTTTACCGGAGGCTTCTTTATGGATTGATATTACGGTTCCGTTAGATAGCGTTTTTGAACAATACATGGCTTATCCGGCGATCATTGTATTTGCTTCCGGCGATCCGTTGTTCTACGGTTTTGCCAATACCATTCAAAAACGTCTGCCCGAAGCGGAAATAAAACTATATCCGTCGTTTAATTCCCTACAACTGCTGGCGCATCGCTTGCTTATGCCGTATCATGATATGCGGATTGTCTCACTTACCGGCCGCCCCTGGCATGAACTGGATCGAGCACTGATAGAAAGAGCTTCCAAAATAGGAATCCTGACAGACAGTAAAGAACATACCCCGGCAACCATCGCGAACCGGATGCTGAGTTATAACTTATCTAATTATATCTTATATGTAGGAGAACATCTTGGTCATCCGACGAAACAGCGTATTCAATGCCTGGGACTTGAACAGGCGGCAATGATGGAGTTTGAATCTCCTAATTGTGTCATTCTCTTACAAAACGGAACGCCTTATCCCCGCATGTATGGTATTCCTGATGAATTATTTGCTTTCCTTAATGGAAGAGAGAAAATGATTACAAAAATGCCCATACGATTACTTTCGCTTCAAATGCTTGGATTAGAACAATGCCATAGCTTCTGGGATATTGGTTTTTGTACGGGTTCCGTTTCAATAGAAGCTAAAAATCTATTCCCTCATCTACAGGTAACGGCTTTTGAGATACGAAAAGAAGGACAGGATTTAATGGAAGTAAACAGTCGCCGCTGCGCTGTTCCCGGCATCAACTATCATATAGCCGATTTTTGCCAAGTAGATTTATCAGAACTGGAAAAGCCGGATGCTGTCTTCATCGGTGGACATGGAGGACAACTGAAAAAGATCGTTCGCCGGATAGAAGAGAGGTTAACAACTAATGGCCGAATCGTTTTCAATTCCGTCTCCGAAGAAAGCCGCCACTTCTTCCACGAAGCAATAAAAGAATCAAACATGACGATAGAGAAAGAACTATCCGTAACAATAGATACGTTCAATACCATTACCATATGCCAGACGATAAAGAAAAAGTAATATTTTTGTTCCTCCGTATATTTCGTCACTATTATGGCACACGAAATACGCGGATTCCGTGTATTCTGTGTGCCATAATAGCAACAAAAGGAGAACAGACATGAAACAAATAGCTATCATACTAACAACCCAGACAAGCCTGCCTTTGGCGGAAAAGATATGTAAAGCATATCCCAGCACATTCATATACGAAAAAGAGGGTATCAGTAAAATAACAAAAGAACTATTTCCAAACACAGAAGCTATTATCTTTATAGGAGCACTAGGTATTTGTGTACGAGCTATTGCCCCTTGTCTGAAGAACAAGCAAACAGACCCGGCTGTCATCTGTATCGACAGTACAGGAAAATATATCATACCCGTAGTATCCGGTCATATAGGCGGCAGCAACGAACTAAGCCGCGAATTGGCGCTTCTGCTTGGCGGCGAGGCTATCATCACCACCCAAAGCGACAACACTGGATTATGGCCCTTAGATACGATTCACAAGAAATTCGACTGGAAGCTCGCATCCTACAATAGAAATAAGAAACCGGCGTTAACAGAATGCATCGCTACCTTTGTAAAACAACGCCCCACTGCTCTATTACTGGAAATGCGTGATAAAGGAACAGACTATCTGGAGCGGACATGTCCTCCACACGTAAAAATATTCTATCGTTTTTCCGATATACATCTAGAAGATTTTGAATTGCTGATCACCGTAAGCCCGTTCTATTATGATGTACCTATCCCTGTACTGGCCTATTTCCCTCCGGTATTACATCTGGGATTCGGTTGCAGGAAAAATATGCCGGGCGATGCCGGGGAGTTATTCCACAGCATCAGCGACAGCTTGAAAACATATCATCTTTCTATCCAGTCAGTCAAAGATATTGCCACGATCGATATAAAGAAAGATGAATCTATCCTTCGTCAATTAGCTGAAGAACAAATAAAGTGTCCGATCATTATTTATACATCCGAAGACCTGAATGGTATTGAGGTACCCAATCCTTCCGAACGGGTATTGGAAGCAACGCAGTCTTTCAGTGTTGCCGAAGCGTCTGCATTAAAAGCCTCCGGCAGCGATATCCTTTTAGTAGAAAAACAAAAGAAAAGCTTAGGGGCGGGACAAGAATTTACAATTGCCGTAGCATTAGACCAAGCCGTATGCAGAGGCGGTCATATTGAAATAGTAGGAGCCGGACCGGGCGATCCGGAACTCATCTCTGTGCGAGGAAAATATATGTTGGAAAAAGCAGACTTGGTATTGTATGCAGGCAGTCTCGTTCCGAAAGAACTGACTTTTTATGCCAAACAGGGAGCAACTGTACGAAGCTCAGCAGATATGGCATTAGAAGAACAGTTCGCCTTGATGAAAGAATTTTATGATAAAGGGAAATGCATCGTCCGCCTCCATACCGGCGACCCTTGCCTATACGGGGCGATCCAGGAACAAATGGCTTTTTTCGACCGATATGATATGCGTTATCATATCACGCCGGGGATATCCTCTTTCCAGGCGGCAGCAGCAGCTTTGCGTTCACAATTCACCATTCCCGAAAAAGTACAAACGATTATTCTGACACGCGGAGAAGGACGTACACCGATGCCGGAAAAAGAACAACTCCGTAAATTAGCTGCCAGTCAAAGTACGATGTGTATTTTCTTGAGTGCTGGTATTGCTGATCAGGTACAGGAAGAACTATTAGTTCATTATCCTCCTGAAACACCAGTTGCCGCCTGCTATAAACTAACCTGGAAAGACGAATGTATCTACCGGGGCGAATTAAAAGATTTAGCAAAGATAGTGAGGGAAAACAACCTGACATTGACTACTCTATTAGTAGTAGGTGATGCCATAGATAACCGGGAGGGGTTATCCCGTCTGTATGCCGGAAACTTCAAGCACCTGTTTCGCCCATGATACTTGTATTAGGAGGCACAACAGAAGGCCGGGCAGTCGTCGACGTTGTGGATGAAGCCGGAACGGTTTATTTCTATTCTACCAAAAGCAACTTACAGCAAATAGAGATGGTGCATGGCATCCGTCTGACGGGAGCTATGGATGCAGTTGCTATGACGGCTTTCTGTAAAGAAAAAGAAATTCGGCTGATAATTGATGCTACCCATCCTTTTGCCACCCTGTTGCATGATACGGTAGAAACAGTCTCGTCTGAACTCGATATTCCGGTAATCCGTTATGAAAGGAAGTTTCCTCCCCGTGACGGGCAATTCATATGGTGTAAAGATTATACGGAAGCAATCTACCTTTTATGTCGGCATAATATACTACATTTATTGGCGCTCACGGGTGTAAATACAATAGCCCCTTTGCAACCGTATTGGGAAAAATACGATTGTTGGTTTCGTATCCTCGACAGGGAAGAATCAAAAAGGATTGTCGGGAAACAGGGATTCCCCTCTGATAGAATCATCTATTACAAAGAGGAAGATAACGATGTGGAAAAAGAAAAAGAATTGATACGTTCGTTACAGCCCGATGCGATCCTGACAAAAGAAAGCGGCCTTACCGGAAACTTTACCATAAAAGCAGAGGCCGCCCGGCAAATGAATATCCCTTTATTTGTAATTCAACGTCCCGAAATACCCGGCTCTTTTTACAAAGTATATGGAGAAGCCGGATTACGACAGCAAACAGACCGTCTGCTGCCTGGTTTTTTCCCTTTACGAACAGGGTTTACAACCGGTACATGTGCCACAGCCGCCGTAAAAGCAGCTTTACTTGCTCTGCTTACTTGCCGTAAACAAACAGAAATAGAGCTCAGCCTTCCTTCGGGAGAGTTTGTCTGTTTACCCGTTTCATCCACAGAAATAACGCCGGAATATGCCCGATGTACTGTTGTAAAAGAGGCGGGAGACGACCCGGATGTAACGAATCACGCCGAAGTGATAGCCACAGTAAGCCTTACTATTTCCTCATTCAAACATTTGCCTCATGTATGGATGCCGATTGATGATACACGGGAACTGATACTTTGTGCCGGAGAAGGAATCGGCACGGTAACACTTCCGGGCCTTGGCCTTGAAACAGGCGGTCCTGCTATCAATGCAACACCTCGGAAGATGATACTGGAAGAAATACGAACCGTATTAGATACATCCGGATATACTGTATCCGGGAATATATTGGTTATACTCTCTGTTCCGGATGGTGAGGAAATAGCTAAACGTACCTTCAATCCTAAATTAGGTATAGAAGGAGGTATTTCCATTATCGGCACATCCGGTATCGTCCGTCCCTTTTCACACGAAGCATTTGTGGCCTCTATCCGTAAAGAGATGGAAGTGGCCAAAGCTATGGATTGTAAACATATTGTCATTAACTCAGGGGCTAAAAGTGAACGATTCCTGAAATCCTCCTATCCTGATCTTCCTTTACAAGCTTTTATTCATTACGGAAACTATATCGGCGAAACCTTACAAATCGCATCAGAACTTCAAATACCTGCCATCACATTGGGCATTATGATTGGTAAAGCCATAAAATTAGCGGAAGGTCATATGAATACTCATAGTAAAAAAACGGTGATGAATAAACAATTCCTGAAAGACCTAGCATCAGAAGCCGCCTGCCCGCCAGACAATATTCAAGAGATCGAACACATAACCTTAGCCCGTGAACTCTGGACGCTTTTCCCGGAAAAAGAATATCCGTATTTCTACACTCTCCTGAAAGATAAATGTTACTCCCACTCCAAGCCACTACTACCTTTATCCAAGCTTATCATTTGTTTGATAGATGAAAAAGGGAACTCTATTTGAAATATACCACAAATGCGGTATTGTGGCGATATTCGGAACCCTTTATCTTTGTGCAAAATTTAAAAGAAAATAATATGAATTTACAAAGTTTTTATATGTGTATAATGTGTAACTGCCGAACCCGGACAGCGTATCATTCGCGTGCATAAAACAAGCAAAGATAAACGTATAAAAGGCTGTCCGATAGAAAACGGGCAGCCTTTTTGTTTAATAGGAATAATAATTAATTAAAATGATAAACACGATGAACCGAAAAGTAAGAATAGCAAGTTTGACTGTACTGATTACTGTTTTCTTTCTGTTTTCCGGCTTTGCTCAAGGAAATATAGAATATTCAACTTTTAATCAAACAATTATCAAAGGACAGGTTTTTGACCGTCAAACAAAAGAAACCATACCCTATGTTACTGTGACGATAAAGAACACAACCATAGGCATTACAACAGATATTGATGGACGGTTTGAATTGAAAATCAATGGAAAATTGCCCGTTTCAATTGTTTTCAGTTTTATTGGATATCGAAATCAGGAGATAGAAGTTTATGAACCTGACGACTTGGAGATTTTTTTGACTGAAGACATCAATCGGCTGGATGAAATCGTTGTTACAGGCGTCGCAGGAGGAACAACACGACAGAGATTGCCTTTTGCACTTACAAAAATCGACAATGAGCAGATTAACACGGTACCGGCAACTGATGCTTCTACTTCTCTACGAGGTAAAGTTGCAGGTCTTCGAATTGACCAATCGGGTGGTAATGAAGGTGCATCGATTTATTTGAGGGGGTCCAAATCGGTGACCGGTAATGTAGAACCGTTGATTGTTGTGGATGGATTTGTTACCGGACTGAGACTTTCGGATATCAATCCCGGCGACATTGAAACAATTGAGGTAGTAAAAGGCGCCGCAGCTTCCGCTTTGTATGGTACACGTGGAGAAGGAGGCATCATTCAGGTACTTACCAAAAAAGGACAAAAAGGACGAAACCTGGATATCAATGTCGAAAATGAAATTGGTTTTACCGGTTACCTGTTGCTACCTCCAACATCAAAATATCATCATTTCAAAATTAATTCCGATGGTTCATTTTTCTTTGATGACCAAGGGAACAGGGTGATTGACTACAAGGAGAACGGATTTTCCGTTAATTTGCATCCATATAAGACATTTTATAACAATGTTGATAATATCCTCGGCAACAACAGTTATTATGTAAATTCGGTGTCTGTTGCTGCAAACGGTGATAAATATAGCACCTACATTTCGGCGCAAAACCAATCGAAAGGCGGTATTTCCGATGTGGTGGATGCAGATACAAAACAAAATCTTCTTTTCAATCTGAATTACAAGGTGTCGTCAAGAATCACCGCAGATATTACTGTACAGTATTCTTACGCAAATAATCCTTCACAGGCGGTTTCGAGCAGGTCAAACGGTTTGTTGTATTCGACTTTGCTGGTCGAGCCGTTTATCAATCTGGCGGAGAAAGACGCCAATGGGAAATATGTATTTTATCCTGATGGCAGCAATCTTCCGGGTGTCCAATGGGATAATCCGCTTTACAGGCTTACGAACGAGGAATTTACTTACATCACCGAAAACCTTCTGTTGGGTGGAAAACTAAAATATCGTATTACAGACCATTTGAATGCAGAAGCATCAGCTTCGTTACAAAACAGATATTATAATGAAGAAGAATATTACCCGATTGGCTTTCAAACGGTAACGCCGGATATCACACTGAATGACGGTAATTACAGGATGGAAACGCAACGCAATGGCACGAAAAACGGTCAATTACAGTTGAATTACAACCGCGTTACGGGCGATATAGATTGGGGATTAGCCGCAAAATGGGTATATGAAGGGACCGAAACGAAAGGCTTTAGCGGACAGGGAAGAAAACTTACCGCTCCGGTAAAAAACCTGGGAGTAACCGAAGCTAGTACAAGAACGATAAATTCAACATGGGACAAAACCGTCAATTATGGATATTTTCTCAATGCCAAAGCGGCATGGAAAAACAAACTGTTCATAGACGTACTCGGACGTATAGACCAAAGTTCTCGTTTCGGGCGCGATGCCGGGACAGCGTTTTTCCCACGTGTTTCAGTGGGTTACCGCATTACGGAAGATATTAAACTGAAAGCAATATCGGAACTGAAACTCCGTGTAGCCTACGGACAAGCAGGCCGTTTACCTCCATTTGGAGCGAAAGACAGCAAAGTAAATATTTCATCAACGGGAGGCGTCAGTTTTACGCAAAATGATAATACGGACCTGAAGCGGGCTGTAACCGAAGAAACCGAGTTAGGCTTTGATGCCGTGATATTCAACTGGCTGAATGTACAGTTCAATTACGCCTTCTCAAACAGCACCAATGATTTTATATCCGTACCATCATTTGCACCGATCTCCGGCTCTGCAAATATTTACGACAACCTGGGCGCTGTGAAATCGAACTCTCTTGAATTGGAACTTAACGGGCGAATCATTAATAACAGATTCTTTAAATGGAATTCAGGCATTACATTCAGTCGTGTACGCAGTAAAATCACTTCACTCGGCAATGTTCCCGAATTTACATCGGGCGGTTATCGTAAAGCCGTAGGGGCCAGCACAACGGCTATTTACGGATACAGTATTTTTTCTAGTCTATCGCAATTGGAAACGAATGAAGCGGGTTATGTGACGAATGCAGGCGATGGAGCGATGCGTGTTGAAGACTACATAGTAAACGAATTCGGCGTAGTAGTCGAAAAAGCAAAACTTAATACAAAAGATGAAGCGCCTGTTTTTTACGCCAATGCTGCTACTGGCAATTCGAAAATCATCGGCGAGGCTTCACCTGATTTTATTATGGGTTTTACGAATACGCTTACTTTTGGACCTTTCTCGTTGTATGGCGTGCTTGATTGGCAAAAAGGCGGTGAGAAGTTTAACGAAACCGCTCAATATCTTGCATACGTGTATCGTTCGGATTTCACCGACAAAACAGCGCTGGCCGGTAAACCGCTGAACTTTACAACACTCGTATTCAATGCTTCACAAGTTACAGATTACTGGATTGAAAGCACAACGCACGTTGCTTTGCGGGAATTATCGCTCTCGTATAAGATACCTGCCGCGTCGTTGGGTTTAGGTAAAATATTCCGGAACGCAAGTTTTTCTCTAATTGGGCGTAACCTATACATTTGGACCAAATACAAAGGCGTTAATGTGGATGGTATTGCCTCGGATGGCTTTAACTATCCTTCTTACAGAACAGTTTCCGGGAAATTGATACTTAACTTTTAATAATTTACAATAATGAAAAAGAGTATATATGCTTTAATAACGATTTCGCTGATAGCTTGCGAATCCATCCAATTCGACGACCCTTCAACGCTGACAAACGATGAAGCCATCGAAAAAATAAGAAGCCTCGGCTATGTATTGACAACGAGTAGCGTGCAAACCACATTCTCAACAACGACCAATAATGCAGGAGGTTCGCATTTTAGTATTCTTGCCGATCAATCTACCAATACCAATGGTAGCCAGTCGTGGTGGGATTTTGCCAATGAACCTCGCTTGCGGATGAACAACAACTCTGCCTATCGTGGTAATGCCGCTGTACGCGAAGTGTATTCTAATTTCTATCAGGCGAACCTTGATGCAACGAAGGTTATTGACATGATTGAGAACAAGCAGGTAACAATTTATGATGATGCCGGTGTAGACCGGACGGCCGACTGTCTTATCGGCGCATATTACGCAAAGGGCGTTTCACAAGGTTATCTGGGCGTAATTTATGACCGGGGGATTATCGTCGATGAAGTGTCGTTGACGGAACGTGCTTTCCCCAATTCATATAAAGAATTGATTGAGAACGGTATTCGCCATCTTGACAAAGTGCTGGAATTAACGGAAAAGACGCCTGATCTGAAGTTCGACTTTCTGAAAGGTGTAACAATTTCCCGTACGGATATTATCAAATTAACCAATTCTGTTGCTGCCCGTATCCTTTCGTCTGTAGCCCGCGATAAGGCGGAAGCAGAAGCGCTGAGTGAAGCCCATTGGCGTAAAGTACTGGATTATGCGGAAAAAGGGTTTACTTCCGATTTTAAGATCATTACCGTGTCAGGTGGATATTACAACGGTTTGGTGGACGTGCTGGAACGTCCTTATAGCACGGCGACTTATGTGCCTGTAGACATTAAAATAGCTTGGCTAGCCGATAAGACGCATCAGACTCCAAACTATTATCCCGAAGATAATGCTGTTATCTTGCAACCAATAGAGTCTGACGACAAACGGTTTTATGAATATTTTGATTACTTGACTAATTTTGGTATCCTGATGGAAGCGCGTGGTCGTGGTCTGTTCAGCAACTATATCCGCAAACGCTGGATGTATCCGGAATCAACGCTCAATGTCGAAGGGGCCGTCAATCCATACTTTCTTGCAGAAGAATCACGCCTGCTGCGTGCAGAAGCCAAATTCTGGCTGAACGACTACCTGGCAGCGGCTGCCGAACTGAATGCCTCCGACGCATCGAGAAAAACCAAAGGCGGTTTACCTGACGTTGCGCCTGAAAAAGAAACATTACGATCAACGCTTCATTATGAATACGCCATCGAAATTGATGGTGCAGGCGGTACGTTTGTTCCATTCACATTCATGCGTCGCCACGATTTGCTTCAAGGAGGAACACTGACACAATTCCCTGTGCCACAGATACAGCTTGATTTGATTGGAGAAGAAACGTATACCTTCGGAGGAAAAGATTATGTAGGCGAAAAAGGCATTTATGGCGAATTGGCAACAGCTCGCGACAACGGTTGGAAATTATCACAATAAATAATAAATATATCATGAACGTAAAAGTATTTTCAGTATTGGCAGCAATTTGCCTGATAGTAGCATGCAATAATAAGCCTACAGGCTATCGCATTACAGGTGAGATTAATCAGGAGTCAGGAACGGTTTACCTTAAAGCATTCCGCAACAAGATGTTTTTTGTTATCGATTCGGCAACCATCACGCATGGGACGTTTTCATTCGCAGGAAAACTGGAACATCCCGATCTGTTCGGCATTACACAGCAACGGGATGAATCACCCTATTTTATTTTCCTTGAGAACAGCGATATCACAGTGAAAGTAGATACGGCAAACAGACGTCGTATCGAAGTCGAAGGTTCCTCCGCGCATGATCTCTTTACCGAATATCAGCGTACCGATAAACAGACATTCGTTTTAGATTCATTCGTCGTTGCTCATCCTGCTTCCATCGTAACAGCTTACATACTGTACAGAGATTATTCATATAAGTTGAGCAAAGATAAAATTGAACAATACTTGCAATTACTTGATCCTCTACTATATCAGACTCAATATGTCGGAGTATTGCAAGAACTTGTTAAAACGCTTGAAGCAGTAAACATTGGCAAGCCTGCCCCGGATTTTACGCTTGACGCGCCCGACGGTAAGCCGATAAAATTATCTGATAAATGGGGCAATGGTTATCTGTTGATAGATTTCTGGGCAGCATGGTGTGGCCCCTGCCGTCGGGAAAATCCCAATGTTGTAGCTGTTTACAATAAATACCGAGACAAAGGTTTCGATATTATTGGCGTTTCGCTTGATCATAACAAAGAAAGTTGGGAAAAAGCCATCGAACAAGATAAACTAACTTGGACGCACGTTTCCGATTTGAAATATTGGGATAGTGAAGTGGCGCGACTTTATGGTGTGAGAGCAATCCCTTCCAATTACCTGATTGACAGAGACGGTATTATTGTCGCTAAAAACTTGCGCGGTGAGGATTTAGATAAATTGATTGGAACCCTTTTGGAAAAATAAATAATCAGACAAATAAGAAATAATTCTTTTCTGAGAGGATTACCCTGTTAATTCTCCTGCGAAATAAAGGAAGGCCTGTTTCATTTCATCAGAAAGTTTATTTTTCATCGGGTAGTTAATCTTTTTGTAACTTTGTTACAAAATAACTGCCTGATGAAAAATAAACTTTTAAAGTACTTATCCCAACCAGCTTCGGTAAATGATAAGCCCTGGCTATCGGTTCTGTTATGCGTAATTATGGTTGTTTTTATTTTAGCCCTGTTTGAACCGTTTAGTTTCAGGCTTAATTCGTTAGGACAAATGTGGGTGCTGGTTGGTTTTACGTTGCTTACAATGTTTGTTGCTTCTATTGAGTTTGTTTTGTTTCCTGTTATATTCAAGCGATTCTATAACCCTGAAAAATGGAACATTGGCAAGAGTTTATTGAATAATGTATTCTTTTTAATTATGATGGGTATAGGGGTTGTATGTTACGATTACTTTCTTGTAATGAAACAATTACCAGACTATTTCCCGATGGGCTTTTTCGTCGATTTGTTTGCCGTCCTTACTATTGGCATCGTACCCTTGAGTATAATAACGATAGTCAGCCAAAACAGTGCACTGAAACGTAATTTGAACAGTTCAAAAGAAATCAATCGGGTCCTTTCGGAAAGGATAAAGCGCCATACGGCGGCAGAGGGCCTTATAACCCTCTCCGGTTCAACAAAAGATTCGGTAACAGCCAAACCCGGAGACATATTATATATAGAAGCCACCGGTAACTATGTAAACGTACACTATAAGCAAGGCGATAAACTTACCTACAAGTTGCTCCGTACCACTATCCGGCAAATAGAAGAAACATTGCAGCCGGAGCCAACATTCGTCCGCTGCCATCGTACATACATTGTCAATACCGATAAGATTTATAGCGTAACCGGTAATGCGCAGGGATACAGGTTGTCTCTCCATGATACTTCGGAAGAGATACCTGTTTCCCGTTCTTACCTTAATGTTATAAAGGATATTTTACGCTAAGAAAATCCCCATCGGAAAGAAGCTGTTTCTTCATACAAAACTATTGGCGACAATGTACGATAAAAAGGGTGCGACCAAACGATTATTTCTTTACCAGCAAATCAATAAAACGATGGGGTCATTCTACGACTTCTATTGCTGTCTTTCCCTGTTACTCATCCCATAATTGCTGTGATAAGGTGCAAGTGCAAGCGTTTCGTCACTAAAAACCGGTTGTTTGTCACTATAATTTTCAACGGATGCTTCTGTCATTTATGTTTGCAGCCAATTAAAAAACAAAAGACAGATGAAAGCAATCCTCTTTTTCCTCGCATCAACCTTACTTCCCTGTTTAGCGAACGCCCAGCAAGCGCAAAGAATAACAGGTAGGGTAACAGACGGTACCAATTCTACGATAGAAAGCGGCTATAATATACTACTGCTATCGCCCCGGGATTCATCTGTTTATAAAGGCGATTTCTTTTTGGAACCCGGCTTTTCCATAGAAACCAATCAACTCCCCGTTTTGCTGAAAGTAACATCTTTCGGATACAAGGATACTACATTATCCGTTCCGCTTACTGAAACCTTTTGGGATATTCGTTTATCTGTTCAAAGCTATGGGCTGAATGAAGTTACCGTAAGCGCCTCCCAACCTATGTTCAGCATGAGAAACGACCGCATTACGCTGAATGTAGCCGGAACAGCGTTAAGCGAATCCGGTTCGGCCCTTGATGTGTTGCAAAAAGCCGCCCGCGTTAAAGTAGACGAGAATGGCGTATCCGTATTGGGAGCAGGCAATGCGTTGATTGTTGTGGATGGCAGGGAATTGCCCAACAATCAAGCCCTTGAAATGTTGTCGTCTTCCGAAATACAACGTATAGATATTATTACCCATCCATCATCCAACTATGATGCAAAGGGGAAGGCGGTAATCGAAATCCGTACAAGAAAGGCGCAAAGTAAAGGCTTCGGGGCAGAAGTAACCGGACGAATGAGCAAGAGCGAATACTGGAACCCCTATACAGGAACGATACTGTCGGCAAAAACAACCCGGCTATCCCTTTACGGCTCTTACGCTTTCTCCACGAACAAAAAATACAATACCGAATCGTATGTAAGGGATTATACACGCGAAACGCCTCCTCTTTACGGATTGATCGACAGGAAAAGCATCAATAATACAACGGAGAACCATCGCATCCGATTATCGGGCGATTACAACTTTTCGGACAAACACAAAGCGGGTTTACAACTAAGCGGTCAATTTGCGGACGGAAATAATACAAAGGATGAAATAAGCCGCACCTACAGTTCCGCCGACAAGCGTCTTTCTCCCTTATCCGAACTAACTTCCGTACAGCAAACCTCCTTAAACCGGAATTTCCTGACAGGTACTGCTTTTTACTCTTACCAATCATCGCCCACAGGCATAAATATGAATAGCGTATTCGATAAATCATATTATGATACGAAGCTGAATACCCAAATACAGGAATTGGGTTATACGGGAATCGCTTCAAAAGAAAATGATCTTAACACAACAATTGATATAACATCTATCAAAACAGACGTTTCTATTCCTTTGTCTAAAGACATTATGCTGGAGACTGGAATAAAATACAGCAATATACACAATCGAAGCAATACATTCTTCTCTTCGGAAGGAACGGCTGTCCGAAACATTGCCTATGATTATAAAGAAAATATCGGAGCCTTGTATTTGAATCTGTCAAAACAATTGGGGGCGCTGAATACGGAATTGGGCACAAGAATTGAAGTTTCCGATAATTACGCAACGACCGATAGGGTAGTTCAGGATGCTACAACGTGGAATGTTTTTCCCAGTTTGCAATTAAATTATGGGATTGCCAAGAACTGGGACGCCGGTTTTTCTTACACAATGAAGATTTCCCGTCCTACTTTTCAGGATTTGAATCCCGCCATTGAATATGTGGATTCGCTAACTTATTTTCAGGGTAACCCTTCGCTTGTCCCTGAAATCCGGCATACGTTGGCATTAAAACTTTCATATATGGAAGCGATGTCATTAGAAGTCAACTACTCACGAATGAATCATCTGTTGGCCTGGTATATAGAACAAGACCCTGCGAATCCGTCCCTTACCAGAATTACTCAAAAGAATATTGATAAATCAGACATGCTATCCATAGACGCCATACTTCCGTATCAAAACAAATGGCTGAGTTGTTATTTATCAACCGGCTTACTCTACACCATCAGCAATGACAGGGCTTCGGGAGTAATCGATTTAAAACAACCTATGTGGTATGCCTATTCCGGTTTTGATTTTACCCTGCCATACGGATTCAAACTAAATGCTACCATCCGGTACTTTACAAGAGGATTGGAAAACGTTTTTTATTTCGACCCGGTATTCCGTATGGATGCAGGTATTCGAAAATCCTTCCTAAGTAATAAACTGACAGCAAATATCCTGTGGAATGACTTGTTTAGAACAGATGACATGAACACCTACACGACAATTAACAACCGCTACATCGGCTATCGATACTATTTTGACCGTTCTGTAATTAGTTTTTCCCTTACCTATCGCTTCAGTTCGCAGAAAAGCAGATATCAATCCCGCTCATCAATCAGCTCGGAAAGTGAAAGGATAAAGGGGTTGGATTGATTGGATAAATCACAGTTTATTTTTCAAAAAGAGGATACATCACTTTTGACATACCCTCTTTTTATCTTATCATTATTTTTCAAAAGTAGGAAGCCCATTCTTCCAATAAACTTCTTTTTGTGAGAGATACCAGGTTTTTCCTTTATCGTTATTCCCCTGATAGAACAGATAGGTTCTTCCGTCCAGATCCGTAAATATATGTGGATGGCCGGATTCGCTTTCATTCCATTCACCTGGTTTACCATTAGGCAGGAAGGGGTCTTTGAATAATCTTTTCCAGGTAATGCCATCCTCACTAACGGCCGCTCCGATTTGTTGAGGCCAGTTATTATAAGCTCCTGCATAGAACATATACATTTTTCCATCTTGGACAGTGATGGAAGCGGCTTCTATACATTCGCCTTCCCATGGATAGACGGGGTAAAGGATAGAAGAGTCTGCCGCCTGTATCCAATCTTCCCGGTTAAAGTCGGTAGATAGTGGAGCCGTAGCTACTCCCTGCATCTGTATTTTGAAGTCCTTATCCCGCGTAGCGAAATAGAGAAAGTAACGTCCTTTAAACTCACAAACCTCCGCATCGATTGCACGTCCGCAGTTCCAGTCGCCTGTGGGATGGAAAATCGGATTGGTAGGGTCGCGGTCGAAATGGATACCATCGGTCGAAATGGCATGGCAGATAGCATCTTTCTCCCTGTTCCCATACGTCTGATAAAACAGATGAACTTTCCCATCGCGAACCAAAGCTCCGGGGGCACAAAGTCCGTTCTTTTCATAAGGAGCACCCTTTGCCGGAGTTATCTCACCTACTTTCGTCCAGTTTATCAAATCTTTGCTGGATGCTATACCAATACCCATACCACTGTCCGGATCTTCTTTTTTCGGCCGGATGGTATAGTACATCAGATAACGCCCTTTAAAGTTTACCACATGCGGATCTTTGGAGAACGGAACGCCGGTCCGTGAAGCATCTCCGAACATCATCCGGGATTCCTGTGTATACCCGGAAATAGACAAGAGTAAGCAGCTTAGTAGAAGAATATATGTTCTCATTCTATTAAACGTTAAGAGGTTAATTACCGTAGCCTGGGTTCTGTGTAAACTCTTCCGGATTTGAAACGTTTGTAAGCTGATCACGCGGTATCGGACGCAATACATGATACTCTTTAAATTTACCGGATGTCCTGGGACTTATATTCGGATCATTCATGCGTTCCATTAGTTTGTTGGTTCGTTTCAGATCATACCAACGGTGCATTTCGCCCATCAGCTCGCGCCCTCTTTCATCCAGGATAAAGTCGATCGTTATATCAGCAGGCTTTACGTTCATATCCTCTTCACGCCCCGGCACGGCTGCACGCATACGGACTTTATTTATATATTCGGCTGCTTTCTGTGAATTTCCGGATAAGTATGCTGCTTCAGCTGCCAGTAAATACGTATCAGCCAGACGGTAGACAAAGACATTCCGTGATCCGGGCGTCCAGTTTACCTCCGGTCGCTCCGGATCGAGATGTTTTACTAGATACGCATACATCTTATACGAAGTGAAACGGGTATTCGACGGCCATTCGGCATTTGGATTTTGTTCGGACTGAACATCTTTTTGCGGATCGATCTGTTCACGCATATATTCCGGCAGGAATACAAGTATAGGCCATACTTCTTTGATCTGTTCCGGCGTCCAGGGTTTTCTCGGATCAATCATCGCCAGTTCGCCTTTTGTCCATATTTTCTCTTCCATCTTCTTTGTAAACGGACTGAATACGTTTTCTTTAACCGAATTTTCGGTTATGTTCCAACGGGATATAAAGCAATCTTCGTAGCGTTGGTCAATTGTCTCGTCAAACAATCTGATGGCATAATCGGTCGAGCGTTCACGGCTCCAGGGCCTGCCATATTCGATCACACGTAATACACCCGGATGTTCTTCCGAATAGGCGGAAGTAAAATACATGTGAGCTGTATTACCTCCCCCGTTTAATTCGGCATTTTGTGTATATAAAACGGAGAAAAGGGCTTCCGGATTCTGTTTATTGTTTATATTCCATAATTCGGCATGTGATTTGACTAATGAGTATTTACCGGAGTTAATTATTCTTTCTGCATAACTTAAGGCTTCATCATTTCGTTTCAAGGTAAGATATACTATCGACAGATGATGCATGGCTGCATACCGGGTGATTCGTCCGAAATCAGAAGCCGGATATGTTTCCGGTAAGTTGTTGGTAGCGAATTCTAAATCGGTAACGATCTGTGCCCAGATATCGTCGGCTTTCGTTTTGTGAGCAGTAGTTTCAGCAGAAGTGCTCGGTTTCAATGGCATGGGTACATCGCCAAATTGCTGTACCAGGTGATAGTAATGATGTGCCCTGATAAATAAAGCTTCCGCCAGGAACCGTTCTTTCATACTGTCATCTAATCCCGGTATGACATTGTTTTCCAGGCTTTCGATAACGGCATTACACTGGTTGATCGTCTTATAGCAACGATACCAAAATCCTCTGACATCATCATTCGTCGCATCGATTGTCCATTCGAACCACTGTTCATGCCCTTGATGGCCGATCCAAATATCAGAAGGACCTTCGCACATATAAATCAGGAACTCTTGTATATACATTTCCCTTAATGTGGAATACAATCCGTTTACCCCATTGGTTATTCCGTCTTTGGTTGTGTAGAAATTACCTACGGTTACTTTATTGTAAGCTGTTTCGTCTAAAAAGTCACAAGCCGATAAACATAACAAAGACAGCAAACCTATTATTATTTTATTTCGTATTTTCATATTCTATTTTCTAATTAGATTATTAAAAACTTGCATTTATTCCGAATACAAACGAGGTTAAAGGGCGATGGTCGGTATAACTGTTACAATTCTCCGGATCTAGTCCAACGTAATCGCTCTTTGTCCATGTATATGGATTCTCAACCATAAAATATACTCTGAACCTCTCGCTGTGAAACTTCCTCGAAACCTTTTTGGGCAGGGTATATCCTAAATTGATATTCTTCAGACGTATAAACGATAGATCCCGGTAAGCATAATCGCTTTGTACCAATAGATTCTGCTGATTGGTTATGGCTGGTTTCGGACAGGCATTGGTCGGATTATCGGGTGTCCAGAAATCGACGTCCAGATGGTTATAACGGGTTGAACCGGCTTCGTCGGTCAGTACGCCCAGTATCTGACCATATTTCTGGCGTGTATAGAAATAGATATTCAGGTCGAAGTCTTTATAATACAATCCGGTGGAAAAACCGGCAGTCCATTTCGGTATCCTGTTGTATATAAATAAATCGTCCTGATCATATTTATCGTTCTTGTTTACATCTTCCACTTTGGGAGCTCCCGGTTCACGGGAATACTTGGCTGCTTCAGTTTCTTCGCCATATTGCCATACTCCTGCATATTTATACAGATGTTCCACATAAAGGGGTTGGCCGATAAACCATTTATTACCTGGGCTGTCTTCCTTGCCGTTGAATAATTCAACGATTTCGTTCTTATTGTAACCAAAAGTAAAATCGAGAGTACACCTGAAATCTTTTGTTACGACAGGTACCGTATTCAATACAACTTCTATCCCTGAGTTACGCATCTTACCTACATTCTGCCAAGTGAATTCATATCCTGTAGTGACCGGTAAATTCCGTTGCATCAATAAATCATGTGTATTCCGGATATATCCGTCAATAGAACCATTGATCCGGTTATTCAGAAAACCGAAATCGATACCGGCATTATATTCTTCCGTACGTTCCCATCCTAATTGGTTATTGGGTAACTCAGTAGGCAGGTAGCCCATTGCCGATTGCTCAGTTGTACCGAAATAATATACATATCTGCCCAAAGCGCCTTGTGTAGCGTATTCGGCGATAGCCGTATTGCCGGAATTTCCCCAACTCAAACGTAATTTTAGATTAGATAGCCAGTCAACCTCATAAAGGAAAGCTTCTTCATTGATACGCCAGGCTAATGCCGCAGACGGGAAAAAGTCCCACTTGTTTCCGTCTGCCAGACGGGAAGAACCATCGTAACGACCGGTTAATGTCAATAAATAGCGATCCTTGAATGAATAATTGATACGTCCCATAAAGGACAACAAGGTCCACTTACGAACGGAAGAAAGACGAGAAAATACATCCGGAGCTTCATTTACATTATACCAGGAACCAAAATAAGGCATATCCTGGCCTGTCAGACCTACCAGTTCCGACCTGTCTGTTTGCATATCATGCACTAATGAAACATCAAAACTATGTTCTTCCAGTATTTTTTTATAGTTCAACAAATTCGTAAATGTGATCTGTTGACTATTCGTTTTTTTGAATTCGGCCGAAGGAGAAGCTAATTGACGGGCTTGCGTTGTAGCGCTCCGATAGATGCCATTCTCGATAGCCGACATACCATAGGTCAGACTCGTACGGAACTTCAAGCCGCTGATTATTTCCCAGTCTGCAAAGAGATTCAATAAGATCCGGGTTCGTTTTTCTTTGTTATCTACATTATTTTTATCGATATCGAACATTGGGTTCGAGTGTAACACAGTCTGATACCAACCGCTGTTGTAAAAACGCATTTCTCCGTTTTCGTCATACACTTCCGTCAGTGGGTCCAGTACAGTCCCGTATTTCCACACACTGTTATCGCCATTATTACGGGTAGTCAAAGCCAGCAAAGAAGAATATCCGATAGTGAAATTCTTCGCCAGTTCCATATCCCCATTGATACGAGCCGAGAAGCGTTCATAGTTCATGTTGTCGATAATACTCTGGTCTTTGTTATATCCTAATACCAACATATTCCGGTTATGTCCGGCCGATTGATTGATGCTGATATTATGATCTGTTTTATATCCTGTTCCGCCGAACATCAGATCCTGCCAGTCTGTGAACTGTCCGGTATTAAGGGCATTTAGCTGGATATCATCAAATATTTCCTTATCCGTTTTACCCTGGTTGGCGGCTCTCTTCCAGTCGGCATACTTTTCACCGCTCATCATATCGTAATTCTTGAACGATTTGGAAACTCCGGCATATCCATCATAGTTGATTGTCAGTTGTGAATCTTTCCGGGCGCGTTTTGTCGTAATGATAATAACCCCATTGGCTCCTCGTGAGCCATATATCGCAGTCGATGAAGCATCTTTCAATATATCGATCGATTCTATTTCGGCTGGATTGATCTCGTCAACCTTTCCGGCAAAGGGTGCATCATCCACTACGATCAGCGGACTATTTCCGGCATTGATTGAATTATATCCACGAATAAGAATGGTAGAAGAAGAACCCGGAGCGTTTCCCATCGTAATATCTGCTCCGGCTATTTTCCCTTGTAATGCCTGTATCGGATCTTTCATTACAGCCTGGTTCTGAATTGAAGAAGAGGAGAGTTGGGAAACAGAACCTGTCATATCTCTTTTTTTAATTGTTCCATATCCTACGACCAACACTTCTTCTAAAGCCTGAATATTTTCCGTCAGCGTAATCTCGAAGAAAGTTTTTCCTTTAACGGAAATCTCTTGCGGATTGTATCCGATATAAGAAACAATTAATACGGCATTTTGCGGAACTTCAAGCTGAAATTGTCCGTTTATATCCGTTATTATTCCACTGGCAGCGCCTTTTACTATAATATTGGCGCCAACAATCGGTTCTCCGGATTCATCTAAAACGATACCGGTTATTTTCTTTTGATTAGTCTCAGGCACCTGTTTCGCAATAGCCGATTTCAGTGTTAATACAATTAATGATTCATTTTCTTTTTTATAAGATATTTCTGTATTAACCAGCAATTTGTTTAACGCTTCGTCTATCGTAGCATTTTCTACAACAAGACTGCTTTTTTTGTCGAGACTGGACAGATCGTCATTATAAAAGAATTTATAATCACTGGAACGTTCGATCACACTAAGTATTTGACGGATAGGTTGATTTTTTACATTTACTGTAATTTGTGCAAATAGTGTCGGTGATATCAATAAAAGGAATAGTGTATTAATAAATACATTTTTCATGTTTTAATATTTAAAGGTATTAATTATTGCGCCTGTTACTTGCAAGATACCGTGGCGCATTTTATTATCACACAGGGACAGTATCATGATACTGTGCCCTTTAGGGTTGGGTTTATTCTATTGTGTTTTCATACTGTTCTTTTCAAGTTAAACAATTATTTCAAGGCTCTCTCATAATCTTGTTTTTGTTTCTTATTCTCACGTAATATGATCAAACTGTCTTTAATTTCGTAGGAAAGTGGTGATGTTAAAGATAAAATTTGTAATATGCTTTCCAGACTTGTATTTTTCAAGGAACCTCTGAAACGTAGCTTTTTAAGCGCTTCAGATTCGAATATAATGGTTGTATTGTAATATCTTTCCAATATTTTAGCTATGTTTTCAAACGTTTCAGGTTTAAAGTTCAATATATTATCTTTCCAACCTGCATATTCCCATGCATTAGAAACCTGATTGTTCTGCATTCTATGATTTAGTTTATTATATACTGTAATATGATTGGGTAGCATTGTTATCTTATCATAATCCGATTCGACATCCACTTTTCCGGTCATTAAGGCGATGGAAATATGCTCTTCATCGTCGTATGATTTAATATTGAATGAAGTACCGAGCACTTTTACGGCAATACCTCCTGTTTGTACGATAAATGCTCTTTCTTTATCGGGAGTAACCTCAAAGAAAGCTTCCCCATGGAGTTGGACTACACGTTCTTTATGATTAAAATGAGTCCCGTATGTAACTTCCGAATCGGAGTTGATCCATACTTTTGTTCCGTCGGGAAGTATTATGCTTGCTTTCTGTCCCTTCTCTACAGCCACAGTTGTATCGGAGAGATTGCTTTTACCTTGGTCGTAGAAGTAAACAGTTATTCCAGTAGCAAGCAAAAGCATGAATATGGCAGCGATAGAGGCAACCCATTTGATAAACGGTTTTATAGATTTCTTGGGTTTACCCAATATGGCTACCGATGCTGTCTGCGAAATGTCCAGTCGTGGTTTGATCCTGTTTAATAACTCTTTTTTTAATACCGGATCCATTTCTTCTGACGCATTTTCCCATTGCTCCTGTACCCATGAATTATAGTCCTGCTCTGTCATTTTTAATTGCTTGTTGTTAGTTGTACAAATAAGTGAGTAAAAACCGTTACGGTTACTTCAATATTTAACATTTATTCATAGTAAGCAGAGAACAAGAAGGGGTATACTGTAATTATAATGCTGTGATATTTTCTTTCGCAAAAAGCTTATAGCCTTTCGGAGTTGAGATTCTACAGTGTTTTCGGATATGTTTAGTTTTTTTGCGATTTCTTTATTACTGTATAGATGGCGGCGGCTAAGAACAAACACTTCTTTTCGTGCTGGCGGAAGCTGCTCTATCAGCGTATTTATGTATTCCTCCAGCATTCTGAACTCAACCTCTTTTTCCGTTGTATTCTCAGCAGGTATATAATGTATGAGATTCTTCTGATATAAAAGTTCATTGATCCGTTTCTGATGGATATTGGAAAGTAGGTTCTTGGCTATGGTGAAGATAAAAGTAGAAAATGTCTTTTCGGGATCCAGTGATGATTTGTTTTCCCATATTTTGATGAAAACTTGTTGTACGATCTCTTCCGCCAGATAATTTTCGCCTGTAGTCATTTTCATAACAAAATTGTAGAGTTTTCCACTCCACTTGTTATAAAGATAATCAAAAGCAGTGATATCTCCATTCTTCAGGTTACGAATATGTAGTTGTTCTTCATGCATATTGGATTCAGGACAATAAGACAAAGATATAAGATTTTCGCCTATGTATGTTAGTTTTTGTAAAAAGATCGTATAGGAAAGAAGTAGAAAATAAAGCGAGGACAGTGCATAGAAACACTGTCCCTGTGTGATAATAAAAACGTACTACGGTATCTTGCAAATAACAAGTACAGTTCTTATTTACCTTATGAGTTACAAAGGTAAAGGATAATTTTGGATTATCTTGATTTAATATTAATATTTGTAGTTACGAATCATCTGTCTGATTTCTTTCATTCTTATTAGTGCAGTACTAATTTATTCCATTCGTCAAGCAAACTCTACTATTCGTCAGATTAATTCGAGTATTGCAATGTACAATCATAGCTTTGAACCGTAAATCAATTAAATTCAAACGTATATGATGTATAGTAAAAAAGCGGCATACCTTTTGGTTATGCTATTTATCCAGATTACTGGCCTGTCGGCACAATCAATAAAAATAAACATGTCAGGCAGAATAATAGACAACGATAGCGTACCCATCGTGGGGGCATCTGTATTGCTGCTAAACAGTGTAGATTCTGCTTATATCGCGGGGACAGCATCCGATCTGGACGGGTTATTCGAATTATCATGCTTCAACCCGGATGAGTATATTCTTTCATTTTCAATGATCGGATATAAAAAAATAGCTATACTGAAACAAATCGCCCATGAGGCAGATATAGCGATCGGAGACGTCATTCTCGAAGAAAATGCTTACCTGCTTTCCGGGGTCACCGTAACCGGACAGCGATCTCCTTTTAAGATTGAGTCTGGAAAAACCGTAGTAAACCTGTCGTCTGCTTTACTGAGTGCAGAGGGTAATATTCTTGATGTGCTAAGAAAGTTGCCAGGTGTTATTATTCAAAATGACGGAACAATTATTTTAAATGGCAAATCGGGAGCAAATGTGCTGATTGATGATAAAGTAACCTATTTATCGGGAGAAAATCTCATCAACTACTTACGCTCTATTCCTGCAAAATCTATCGAAAATATCGAATTAATATCCCAACAGTCTTCAAAATATGATGCAGCGGGCAATTCCGGAATTATTAATATTCAGAAGAAGAGAATAGTAGAGGAGGGAGTGAATATTTCGGCCTCATCGGGTATGGAAAGTGGGAAATATAATCGGTGGAGCGAAACAGTATCGTTAGCCATCCGGCTTAACAGGTTAAACATATATGCCGACTATTCGGCTTATTGGGGCAAGGATTTGACTCATGTTTTCGCCTCACGTACATACCTGAATGTAAATCCGCCATTGCTGTTAGAGATGGATGCAACCCGGAAAATGCGATACCGCTCACAATATATAAAAACCGGAATTGATTATGATTTATCGGAAAAGATAACTGTCGGGACTTATCTTTCTTCCAACTGGCTAAACAGAAAGAAAAATGAAATTTCCATATCCGATTTTTATAATAATGACAGAATGCTGAGTGATTCGACGGTGACAGCCCCAAGCACGACCGATTACAGCTATACAAATATTAGGGGTGGAGCGGATATTTCATATAAATGGTCAGGAGAAGGTAAGTGGGATGCTTCCTTCGATTATCAACTTTTTGATCAGGGAGATAACCAGATACTAGCCCCCTCTTCCTTGGATAGGATAGAACGATTGGAAAAAGACACGTTGTCGGGTAAAACAAACGGAGATATAAAGCTATACAGCGGGCAAACCAATTTGAATTATGCGCTTAACAATAGAATAAAAATAACTGCCGGATTAAAAACCGTATTGGTAAGTATAAACAGTGATGCAATTTATAAAAACCGCATAAAAGGAAGTTGGGTTAATGATAACAGTCTTAGCAGCCGTTTTAATTATAAAGAGAATATAAATGCCGCATATATACAATTAAATTCGGAGTGGTTTCCCCGCTTTTCTTCCGAGATCGGACTACGGTTAGAAAACACGAATGTGGAAAGTCAATTTACGACAAGCAAAAGCGATTCGGTATTTAACCAAAACTACACACACATCTTCCCTGCTGTCATAGGGCAATATCGATTTTCCGAAAATCATAGCTTTTCTATAACATATAGCAGGCGCATTGTCCGTCCCAATTATAGAGATATGAATCCTTTTACCGAAGTCAGAGACCAATATCTGCACGAAAAAGGAAACACGGAATTGAAGCCGGAATTGACCGATAACATTGAATTCCTATGGTTATTAAAAAAACGATTTGCTTTTAATCTGTTCTATTCGTTCAGGAATAATCCGATTGCAAAAAGTTACCTGACGGAAGACAACAGGACGTTAGTGATACCACTTAATCTGTCGGGAAATCATTCAGCAGGGTTAAAAATAGGTTTGAATAATATAAAACCTTTTACCTGGTGGACAATGCATATCAATTCATCCTTGACGTTTAAGCAATTCGACTGGATAATATCGGGAGAAGCATATAAAAATGAACATATTACCCCAATGGTGCATGTTAATAATCAGTTATCTTTACCTTTGGGGTGGAAAATGGAAGTAATTGGCTATTACAATGGATATATGGCTGAGGGGCAAGCCAAAGTGCATCCGATAGGATCGGTGTCGCTGGGCGTCCGTAAAAGTTTGTTTAATGACAAATTGGGCTTGTATATCTATGCAAATGATATTTTTAAGTCTAATCGACCTTTTATAGAACTGCAAAACAATACGATGAAAGGTTGGTATAAAGAACGCTATGATAGTAGAATGGTTGGCATAACGCTTAGTTACCGTTTCAATTGGGGTAAAGAAACAAAAAAATCTCAAACCGAAACAAAAATAGAAGAAAGCAAGCGGATAACTCTTTAGAATTAAAGTATGAAACATAAAAGAAACATAATCACCTGGTTTTACCCTTTCTTTGTGGGAGTAATCGCATTCAATATTTTACGAGTAATAACCGATCTGACAAAAAACGAATCATTCTGGCAAGGAGATAAACAATCCCATATAATGGAATTAGTCTTTTCGATACTATTCTGTTATATAGCGGATATGATTTGGAGACGTCGATTAAACAATCCCGACAAGTATCAATCAGCCGTAAAAGAGTATTTGTTCATTTTTGCCGAATTATTCCTTCTTTCTGCTCTATACCTTGCGTTAGGTATATGGGTGGGAATCTTTTATGCAGAAGATTGGTTAAATTGTTTTTTGATATTTATTGCATACAACCCTCTCCTGATGCTATATTATACATTGATAAGAAGCGATGCTGTGAATAAAAAATACCAAGAAAAGATATTGCAGTTAGAAAAAGTAAAAGTCGATCAATACCAAACAGAACTAAAATTTCTGAAGTCGCAATATCATCCGCATTTTTTGTTCAATGCCTTGAATACAATTTATTTTCAGATAAATGAAGAAAATAAGAAGGCAAGACAAAGCATCTCACAATTATCCGATTTGCTACGTTACCAGCTTTACGATATAGAACAGAAAGTAACATTGGAACAGGAAATGAACTACCTGAAAACATATATCGCTTTTCAGCAAATAAGAATGAGTAAGAAACTTGTTTTAACTATGTATTTTTCTCTCGATCTTAAAGACCAGAGGATACATCCGCTGTTGTTTCAACCACTGATTGAAAACGCATTTAAGTATGTTGGGGGAGAATATAACATCGATATCAGTATGCGATTGCAGAATAACAAGGTTTTGTTTAAGATTGAGAACTCGGTTTCGGAGTTAACGGATAGCAAAGGAAAGGCGCATGGTGTCGGACTTGAAAATTTGAAACGAAGGCTGGAACTATTATATTCCGGTAAGTACACGCTGGAAATACATCATGACGAAAATGCATTTATTGCAAATCTTCAAATAGAAATTGACAATGGAAATAAAGTGTATAATAACGGATGATGAGCCTATAGCAAGGGAAGGACTACGTGGTTATATTGAAAAAATAAATTTTCTGACAATGGTCGGAGAATGTGAAGATGCCATTGAATTGAATAATCTGCTGAAAACAGAGCAGCCGGACTTATTATTCATTGATATTGAAATGCCGCATATCTCCGGTCTGGAATTACTGTCAAGTCTCAAAACCCCACCCAAAGTAATTGTTGTTTCCGCTTATGAACAATATGCCCTCAAAGGATATGAGCTGGATGTTGTGGACTATTTATTGAAGCCGGTTACTTTCGATCGTTTTGTTAAAGCCGTAAATAAAGTCCATGACTTATTAATGCTGGAAATGAAAAATCAAAGCGATGAATTTGTTTTTGTAAAAAGTGATAAGCTATATAAAAAGATTTTCCTGAAAAATATCTTGTTCATTGAAAGCATGGAGAACTATATCATTATTTATACCGGGGAATCAAAGGAAATAGTCTATACAACGTTGAAACAGATATTGCAATTCCTTCCGGAAAAGACATTCCTGCAAGTTCATCGTTCTTATATTGCGAATGTCAATCAAGTAAAGGCAATAGAGGGAAATCAATTAGTAATAGGCAAACATAAGATCCCAATAGCCCGTAATTCACGCGAAGAAATATTTAATACAATACTTAACAGCCATTTAATAACCAAAGCCTGACAGCAACTAAAGACGTTTGTACTTCTTATTTTTTCAGCTTCAATTCGCTTAAAAGCAACTGATAAGTTTCTGTCCACGGCTTTTGATACAGTCCGGTGGATTCATCGTTGAGCATCCCGTAGGTTTGGGATTCAAAATAAGCATCGATGGCTTCTCTTTCAGACAGGTTATAATCCGACACAAGGGATTGGGTAATTTCGTCGTCGATGACGCCTGTAAACTTTTTTTTGTGGATTCGTTCCAGCGCCTGCAGCGAGCGTTGTGTGCAGAAGCAAATCTGATGTGTGCGTTTGAAAAATTTAAGTTCTTTGAGGAATGCTTCTCTTGACAAGTTACCCTCTAGATAGATATCCAGACGCAATGTTACCTTGTCGTCGGCAACGGGACCTTCTACAATATCATAGTCGTGTACGGGAATTGGCGAATTTGGATTGCGATTCATCACAACAAAATCCAGCCATTCTTCCGAATAAGCAGGAAAACGCAGTATCCGAAATTTCCAATGTTCAAGGGCGCTTTCGATAAAATTATATTCGGTTACACAAGCTTTATTTTTAGCTATACGGCCTTTCCTTTTAGCCCAGTACTCCACCTGTTCGCGAAGATTGGTAACATAAAAACCTCTTCCAAAATCCCTGTAAAGCTCACTTTTTGACAAATCTATTTCGTCAATCTCCATGTAACTGCCGTGATAGACTTTCATCGTTGTCCTCCGTTTTGATAACAGATTTCCTGCATGTCTCTTACTGCCCAAAAGGGGTTATCGGTATGTAATGCCCACCAATGCTCGAAAAGAAAGTCAAGCCCGCCGTATTTTTTCAGATACCGGTAGGCTTCCTGCCTGTTCATCTTGTATGTATCTGCAAATTTGGGAATAATGAACGTAATGAAACTGAGCCTGTCACTCGCTTCCTCATCTAATATTTTCTTTTCCGATGTCGTTCCCATTTTTACTGTCATTTAATTAGGCTCTGTAAAAGTAGTCAAAAACTTAAAGATATTATTTTCCATATAACTATTTTCCTTGCCAGGCTACATCACGCTGGTTGATAAAATTTCATGCCTACCTTTCTGAAAACAGGTAGGCATATTTATCAAAAAAGATCAGATACTTTTTGAAAAGGCTTATCGTATCAATCTCAAGGGGTGTACCGCAATTCTAAAAAATCACTATCTTTCCTCTATAATCTATCTTTGCTAATTTGCTTTTAGTGCGTAAAACCGTTAGTTGCGATAGGTTCGAAGCATAACAGTTCCTGTCTTGCCCTTTAGAGGCAGGATACA
>JAISDJ010000087.1 GCA_031264865.1 Tannerellaceae bacterium
TTTGTTAAATTAATGAGCGTCTCCATCTGTTTGTTGTCTTTTTTATTCCTGACGCAAGGATGTTTGACCGATGATTTATCGGTGTGCGGAGTCCGTTTATCATTTAATTATACAGAAACACCCGACGGGGATAATAAATTCGCATCAGACGTAAAGACAGCCAATGTATATATTTTCGACGCTATTACCGGTGTATTTGTTGATGAATATTCGGCTACTTTTGAGCAATTGGTAGACGGTCATATCCTACCCATCAATTTAGCTGTCGGAACATACGATTTCGTTACTTGGGGAAACATTGGCGACCAATTTGAAAAAACATCCTTTGTACCGGGCGAAACAACGTTCGACGAAGCCAGGATTACGCTTAAAGCATTAAATAATATAGTAAGGGAATATCCCGATTCAATGTACTTTGCACGCGAGGAGAGAGTAGCAGTGAAAGCATCAGACCTGGTGCTCAATCAGGAAATAGACCTTCGCTTAATGAAAAACAATAAAAAGATTAACGTTACGACAAAAGTATTATTTGGTGATACAATAGTAGATCCATCGTCTGTCTATTGTATGATAACATCAAAAAATGGAGTTTATAAATTTGATAATTTGCCTACTGGAGAACAGTATACATATATAGCGCCCCACGAAGAAGTTGATTCCACCGATTATACGCTACATTCCAATTTCATTGTATTACGCGAATTTAGCGACAGATCATTAACGGATTCCAGAATAAGAATTGTTCCGAATGGTAGTGGAACACGTCAGGAAGGAGCCGCCACTGAAGAAGATTTTTTAGAAGTATCGCTAACAGAGTGTTTACAAGCTGTTGCAGTCAGCGCTGCTATCGAAGATATAGAAGAATTTGATATTGAACTGCTCGTTACAAGGACGAACGGGACTGTATCCATTACTATCAGAGACTGGAACGGTAGTGAGCGTGGTATCATATTGTATTAATATAGAAAACAAGATAAGATAATAACCGTATGAACAGGATTTTAATATATATAACGCTAATTGTCATGGCTTTCTTTGTGGCTATGATATCATCGTGTAGTGATGAAGCGGCAGTAAATCCACCTGTGCCGCCTACGATAAAAGAAAACCCTTTTAAAGATGGAGAGTTACCTATTGACTTGCCTGTTACAAGAGCGGTAAACGACGGGGATCCGGAAAATAAAGTTACTTCCGCCCGTTTGATTGTGATAAAAAATTCAGTCGTTGCGAATAATAAAAAAATTACCGTTGTTTCTGCTGGTGACGAAACTATATCAGCTGTTATACCGGTTGGTACAGTGGATATGTTTATCATTGTGAATGAAGATCCTGCATGGGGGTTAGATGCGATTCAAATTAACGATGCTTACTTCCCGGAAAATATAGAGAAAAAAGTACTTACTTTTTCCGCTTATCCCATCGTAGATCTCGATCATCCGATACCGATGTACAGACAATTCAGAAATCTGCATGTATCAAACACAGGGACGACGTTTACGTTTGATGGAAGTGTTATTCCCGTGGCCGACCTTGGCGTGGTAGAACGTTTGTATGCAAAAGTGACGTTGGTAATAAATGCTACCTTTGCCGCTATGGCTAATGGCGGCGATCCTATTAAATTAGATCATGTGTCTATTAAATCGATGCCGAAATATTCTTATTTAACGCCCAGCGTCGGGCTTTTATATCCTGCAGCATCGGGAGGGTATTTTAATGGGGCCGACAGCGCTCAGACGGCAAATTATACAGCAAATGCTACCGGATTGCATGATTCCATCGTTTGGTATATCCCGGAACACCGGCTGTCTGATCCTGCTTATATGACCTATATATCCATTAAAGCCAGCCTGGAGGATAATCAAGACCCGGACGAACAGGTGGAATTTAAAGGAATTATACTGGGCGATGGCGCAGGTACAATAGACCAGGATAGCCTGCGTATCGGCAAAGACAACAGCGGGAATAACGCATCCTTAAATAATTGGTTTATCACACGCAACACCCACTATCAGGTAAAAGCAACCATCACAAGCTTTGGTAAGACGAATGAAAGCGATATGAGTATTCTGATGAAGGTGGTTGGCTGGACGAAGGCTATGACAGACGATTGGGATATCTGGGAATATAGACTGAAAGTTTCGCAGGATAGATTTTATATTCCACCGACCGGTGCATTTGAAGGAGTTGTAACGATTAAAACAAACTATCCGGGAGGCTGGGGGGTCACCAGTGATAAAATAACATGCTTTTCGAATGGTTGTGAGTCATCCCTCGAAAATCAAATGGGAACCTCCTTACGTTTTAGATATTCAGGGACGGAGAATACTTATATAGACGTCAAAGCCGGGCCTCTCACGAAGCGAATTGATGTTATTCGTAATACACCGTAAAAATAAAAAGACTATATAATGAAAACATGGAGTACATATATAATACTTGCTGCCTTCGCATTGGCGGGCTGCTCAGATGAGATGCCGGATAGCCCGGTTATACCACCCAGTAATCTTCCCGGGGAGGAAGGATCGGTTGTTTTAACGATCCGGTTTCCCAATTCAGGCGGCCCTAACACATATAGTATCGGTGGATTTGAAGAAAACAAAATCACCCGTTTAGACATTCTGTCTTTTACAAAAGGGACGAGTTCATTCTTAACCGACATATTAGAATACCATATCCCTATTGAACAACCCGATACGATCACGGGTTTTAATATAGACCCATCGGGGATTACCAAAAAGGTAAAGACAAAATTGCAGAATATGGTAGACAGCCAACGGTTGGTTGTGATAGCCAACCTGCCTTCGCCGGTTGATTTTACTACACTACACAAAGGCAAGACGATGAAAGAGATTGTAGACTTGCTGCAATTTAGCGGGGCTACCTGGCGCCCTCCTTTACCTGTAGGGAAAACAGACACAACGTCGTTCCCCATGTTCGGACAAATGACTAAATTTGAGAAAATTCACAGTGTAACCGACAACCCGGTCCCTACAGAGATAACATTTCAGATGATCCGGTCGGTTGCTAAAGTCGATGTAGGTGTAGACCTGAAGAATGGAACAGGCGACCCGGCCCTTGGGTTTGGCTCTGTTTTCAAAATAAAGAAAGTTCATGTTTATAATGCCAGTGATAGGGGTTATATTGCTCCGCATGATGATTATCTTGTATCTCCTAAAAATATACAAGGCGTTGACAGCGCGAAGATCGAGAAAGTGAATCTTGTTTCTGCTACGCGTGCGCCGGCTTTCACGTATGATTTCCCTGATCCGGGAAGGAGATTAGGAAATCCCATCTATATCCCGGAGTCTGATGTACCCAATGGAACTTATACGCCTGCTTATCTGGTAATAGAAGCAGAGTATTATGGCGCCAAATACTATTACAGGATAGACTTTACCAATGGAGGTGAATATGTGCCCATCCTGCGGAATCATAATTATGAAATCAATATTACAGGGGTCAGAACGCCGGGGTATACCTCACAGGCAGAAGCGGCTGCCGCTCCTATATCAAGGTTTGGCCAATTAATATTGGATGACATCGGCCTTAAGGAGGTGATTAGTTATAATAATGAATACTACCTTGGCGTGAGTTCAACCAACCTGTATGTAGACTGGATGGGTCAGGAGGTATCAGTAGCTGCGAGGACGTCTTATCCGGGTGGGTGGACTGCATCCGACCCCAGTTGGGGGAACTATTGGGGTAATAATACCCCCAGTGCCCCAACAGCTCTTGATTACGTGGAATTTGATATCCTTGATAATCTCACCGGAGTGCCCAGAGAGTATACCTTCAATATCAAGGCAGGTATGTTAACGCAAAAGATAACGGTTACGCAAGGCGCCGGCTCAAATAGCTATATTACTAAACCGGGAACACCCATAACCATACCGATAACTTCGGCGAAGAAGGCAAACGGAACACCTTATACGGGTGGCTATGCTTCCATTGGCTATCTATGGTATACCAACTCGTCATTATTAGGTTCTTTAGTGACTGCGGCGAATACGTTTACAGTAACTCCAACAGCAGAAACAGGGAATATCATTGTAGCGATGAGGGATGCACAAAGTAAAATTCTTTACAGTTGGCATATCTGGGTGACGGATTATAACCCGGAAGATCCTACAAAACAAAACTCGAACAACGGATTCATTGTTATGGACCGTAATTTAGGCGCCGGGAATAATCAAGACGATGTACCATCCTATGGTTCATACTATCAATGGGGGCGTAAAGATCCGTTTTTTGTTTCCGGTTCCGACGCCGGTGTGAATGAATTTGTAACAGAGCCGATAAAACCCTATATGAATTATGCCGACTCGGCTATTCAGCATCCAACTACGTTCTATGCGGTTTCGTCATCTCCGTATGATTGGATCGGGCCAAGCCAGAATAACAGTATGTGGCGTACGATCGAGGGTGAAAAAGGGCCTTCCGATCCATGTCCGTTCGGTTGGCGTGTACCGGATTTCGCCTATCAGCTGGATTCTCCATGGAGTGACTTTCCAGACTACAACGGGGCTATCTATCCGTTAGGAGGCTATTTAGACGCCTTTAGTGGCATACGACAGGAGGCAGGAAGCAAGGGTGGCGTATGGGCCGCTTTTGCATTAGGGTATAACGCCTATTCGTTCTCCTTTACTGCAAGTAGTAGACAGCATTCGGGGTTATTCCGGGCCTATGGCTACCCAGTCCGATGCGTAAAAGACACCCGGTAAAGCGATAGAAGTATCGCCGCCGGATTTCACAAAAAAGATAAGATAAAGATTTAAACCTAAATATAATGAGAAAGTTAGTTACTACTAAAATATTTTTTATAGTTGTTTTGCTTATTTGCGCAATTACACAAATGGAGGCTGTAACGGTATATGTATCACCTACGGGAAGTGGAACAGGGTGGGGGACGACTTCGGGTAGTCCTGTTAATATAACCCGGTTCAAGGCTATTTTTGATGGCTATCTGGATCATACCAAGGCCGATCCCGACAGTGCCATATTCTATGCCCGTTTTGCGCCCGGAACGTATACTCTTCCGGCAACCCTGACGTTAAACCAGAATCAGGGGGGGATTTTATTTGTTCTTGAGAAAGACCCCGCTTCTACAAATGCACGTTCGGTTATATTTCAACCTGCGAATCCCTGTAATGCCACCGGTTCTTCGGGTACTGAAATAGGTGTTTTCAGGTCTTCAGCACAAGACCCGGAGAAGGGGGGATGTAATATCACTTTCCGGAATATGATATTTCAGGGATTTAGAGGACAGGCCGCAAATTTAAGTACTACCGGTTCCAATGGCCGCAGAGTTTTTACTGTTGGGCATAACAGTAATGTGCTTACGCTGGATCATGTAACGATTCAAGATTGTAACTCAACCAGCACTTATGATGATCTTATCGGCATGGGACATACCCAGCAGGGGACCTTTTATGTTTTTATTTCTGAAATCAATATCTATAACAGTAGTATTATAAATAACAATAGAGGAACCCGAAAAATAATTAACATCAGAAACGGTAATTCCAGAATATATAATAATACCTTTTCCAACAATACGGCTACGGAGTCAGCCACAGACGCCGCTTTTTTTGCTGAGTTTTATAACCATACCGGGAATGTTCCCCTTAACGCTCTGTCTCGCGGGTATATTGCTTTTGTAAATAATACGGTATATAATTCGGGTAGGTTTACTCTTGGTGGTGGTGGAACAGCGCTTGTCGCCAATAATATTTTTGCCGGAACCAAATCTACTATTGTCAATAATAATGGCCTAGTAAGTTTTTGCTATAATAATATTATAGGAAATGCTGCTGCTTCACCGGCTTATTATTATTATGAAAACGGACTTACTCTGGTTTCAACAAATCTTATCCCTAATTTTACTGAATATATCTACTTTACGGCTCTTTCTTATCAGGATGGAGGAGGAGACCGGGTTCCGGGAAGCCACTATCATAGATTAGAGAAAGTGAATACGTCGTCGCATCCCATAATCGACCGGGTGAATAATCTGGATGAGATAGGTTACAGGGTATGGGATACGGAAGGATTTTTTAACCTGACGTATGATCAATTAGGAAAGATAAGGCCGCAAAGCCGCAGAGCTATCGGTTCAATAGATATGGCCAGTTTCGGGGTACTGAATGGGGATATCCGGATCTATTACAACTCCGATCCTACTGCTTCGAATAATATACCAGCTCCTAAAGAGATAGATTTATCTGCTTATGTTCGTAACTATCCAAGCGGATTTAGCAAAACCAATACCAATTTTACAATCGAAAGTGTATCATTGCCTACTGGCAGCAGTATAACGCCTATTCCTTCAGGAGCCGGCAATTATATTACCACATTTAACCCTAAAAACGCTCCTCCCTACGATGGGGAAGGTTCTTTTACTTTCAAAGTAAAAGTCACGTCAGATGGCCATGACTATGAAGAAACAGCTACCGTGCGTATACAAGTCATCGACCTGAATCTTTCCGGTATCGGCGGTTCGAATTTACCCGGATATGACGGTGCGACGGATTTGGATGATGCACGTTGTAAAATAGAGATGAAACCGGTTGAATTTAATCCGCAATATAAATTTATCAGCGGTAAGTTTGCTACTAATATTACAACTGCCATCCCGGTAGCTAATACCGATAGTTTAGGCCAGGTATATGATTACCATATTCCTTTAGTGGGCGATTTGAATGGTGATGGAAGGCCCGAAATTGTAGCCTTAGGACGGAATGGACATAGCGGTAATACTAATTTTAATATTACTGTAGATGCCATACATATATTTAATGGGCAAACAGGGAAGAGATTATTATCATTTACAGTGCCGACGTTCTACCCATTTGGAACCAGTGATGGTTATCACGGGAGTCCGGGCTCTATGGCTCTAATTGATTCTGATAGAGATGGAGATATTGAAGTAATATTGGCCGTCGGAAGAAATTCGGATTCGAATGTCAGTAAAAGATTAATGTCTTATGTCATACATTATAATGAGGCTACCGAAGCTTGGAGTATGAGTAAAAATCCCAAATGGTATACCAACAACGGCGCCGGGGCCCCCATTTATAATACTACTTTTGCTGAAAATAATAATGATGCTACCCAGGATGATTCGAATTTTACAACCCCGGTTATTCAAATCGTTGATTTTAACAGAGACGGAAGGGCCGATATATTAGCTTACAATAAAATATTTGATGCGGAAACAGGGAAAAAATTACTTACGTATGAAACATTAAGAGACGATCCGCAGGCTACTGGTTCCGCCTATGTAGGCCGTGATTTTAAAGGAAAGGAATCATGGGATAAAGCTCATAGAGGCAATTCAAAAATAGGTTTTGCATCCGTATATGATCTTGATGGCGATGGGCAGTACGAAATTTGCGCAGGAGGAAAGGTTTATTATAACATTAGTTTTAATCCTGATGGTGCGGTTAATAACGGAACATATGAAGTTCTTAACATAATGGATAAACTTCCTACTACTCCGGTTAATCAAAAAGCCTGGTTACAAGGTAATGCGCTGACCGGAGTAAGCGCTGTACGTAGTTTTACAGATGGCCGTACGGCTGTAGCGGATATTGACGGGGATGGTATACCCGAAATCGTTGCTTCTTATTATGTTGAGTCCAATTTCCACTATGATAAAGGGGTAAGTACCAGCGATCCTGATGAGCCGCATGATCATGGGTCTGAAAATAAATTGAGAATTGTAGCCTGGAATGCGCATTTGAATACACAAACCGTAACACTTAAAGCCATTCTGAACATTCCGCTGTCGAACTATGGCACAAGCGGTACCTATTCGTATATGTATATTGCGGATGTTGACGGAAGATCACAAAACGGACAGAAACTGCCGGAAATATCCATGTTAGGCCCGATGTTCTATTGTTATTTGTATGGTAGTTCATGGACAGGCTATCCCATCCATCCGAATGTAGCAGACAGTATGGCTGTTTCCTATCCAAGAACAGGAGGTCCATTAAACCCTCTCCGGGCCAGAGGTTCGCTTATCTCGTTTACCTGGGATAATACACCCGGGCTATCCGTTTTCGACCGCCTGAAGGTATCCTTTATGATGGAACATTCCGATGAATCCGTTAATACGGGTATCTCGTTGTTCGACTTTGATAACGACGGGAAAAATGAGATTTGTTACCGGGATGAAAAAACATTGCGTATCATAAAGCCCACCAAGCCGTTCGTACCATTAAATGATGCAGATAAAAATGTAACTATATTTGAAAGTAATGTTACTTCAAATACGGGATTTGAATATCCGGTGATTGTGGATTTGGACGGCGACTATTCCGGTGATATGTTGGTTTCCGGGTCAACGGCCGGAAAAAAATCAACACGCGACTTCCTCTATGCGATCCAGGGCGCTAACATCGATTTGGCGCCGGCCCGTACGGTTTGGAATCAATTCATGTATTCGCCTCTGAAGGTAACTGATAGTATACGGGTTCCACTCCCGCCAAAATTCCCGCCGCATCCGTTATCTCCCGATGCCGCCTTCTACAAGACGGTAAGCGATAGCTATGAAACGTATATTTATAATATGAATATCGGCCAGGTTCCGTATTTTTCGGTTGAAAACACGGGAGGAAAGGCTGTTTATGCGCCTTTGGTTAAGATTCCCAATGCCGTTATTTCAGACCTGGAATTCGTTTCCAGCGGTTCCTCAACCGTTGTCGATACGATCCAGTTTGTAATCTCCAATGCAGGAGAAGCGGCTATTAACGAATATACCCCGATCAAAATATATGATGGCGAGATAGCTTTGGCAGGTAAAAGATACCGTTCTCTCTACGTAGGTAGTGCGGTTTATCCGGGTGAAAATGTAACAATTAAAGTGCCATTAACAGCTGTAGCCGATAATGGAAAAACATTCCTCATTCGTGTGGGAGATGATAGTTTTGAAGACGATAAGGGTGATGTATTTCTTGATGAGAAATATGACGAATTGAGTAGTTTTGCCGATTGTGACTGGACGGACAACTTTGATATTTTGTCTTATTTTTATCTGAAACCCGATTATTATACAGTTCTTCCGGGCGAAACAGTCGTTTTGGATATATTGAAAAATGATATATTGACTCTGTTCTTACCGGCTATAAAAACAATAAATGATTTTACGGTTGTACATCAAGCCGGTAGTACAGCGACCATGTCTGTAGTGAATCAAAAATTACAGTTTAGAGCGCCTGAAACAGGAGGTTTGATATGCTATAAATATAACTTAAATGAAAATTCGCTATCGACAGGATATATCTATATCTATGTAGCCGAATTAGATGATCCCCGCACACTTCTTTGTGAAGGACAGTCTTATGAGCTGAAAGTGAAACCATTGCCGGCAGGAGTAACCTTTGAATATTATGAGAGTGATAGCACCACCGTGATAACCGGTAATCCCACATTTACGGCTTCCATGTCGCATCCACGGGATACGTTTTATGTTAAGCCTCTCACCGTCACCGCAAGTATACCAACCGCCGGTACTTCTATAGGCGCTTTCCTGCCTAAGAAACGGATAGACTTTAAAGTGACTACTTCCGGCGCTACTACCAAAATGAAATGGACAGGCTTGGGTCACAACTATTTTAAGTGGCATGATCCGGGCAACTGGGTAGAAGTTGATGAAGACGGTAAAGAGTCTTCGGTGACCTATTTCCCGAACAGTTGTGTGGATGTAATTATTCCTTCGGGATCGCTCATCTACCCGGTGCTCGACAAAGAGGCGGCGTGCCATGATATTACCATAGAAGACCGTGCCATGATTGCAGGTATCCACTGGCTGACATATAATAATGCCCGGGTGGAACTGACATTGGACAGAGATGAAAAAGAGCGTTTCCTGACATGGTCGGCCCCATTGAAATCAATGTATTCGGGCGACTATCATTATGAAGACGTTCCCAATATAGCCAAATGGGGAGATGTGTATATGAATTTCTTCCAGTATGCCAATCCCGACTACTCAAATTCTGCAGTAGAAGGAACCTTTACCGCTACATTCGGTACACCGAATGCAACGTTAGACAAAGGCAAAGCGTTTAATCTGAAGGTAACGCCTACGGCTGGCAATGAAGGAAAATCATTTGTTTTCCCGCGGTCTACCCCCTCTTATAGCGTAGAAGGTAAACCGCCGTACAATACGCCAAGACCGGCGAATAGCGGTAAATTCATTGTCGACAAAGACGACAGTACTCCGCTCGGCAGCGCTACTACTCAGCTACCGGTGGTGAATGATATAGCCGGAAGTACCATGGTCCAGATAGTAAACCCCTATATGGCAGTTCTGGATATGGACGCGTTTTTACAAGCTAATTCAAGTCAACTGGTTCCAAATGTATATGCTATCTGGAATGGGCTCACTATTGAACAATACGGTACAATTGGAACCCCGGCCAACAGGTATCATGTATCAACAGTTGGTTGGCGTACGGTTGTACCTGGTTCCAGCTTTATGCCTCCTTTGCAGTCGTTCTTTGCCCAGAAAGTGACTCCGGCAAATAAAATTACTGCTGTTACCATGTCGGATGCCTGGACTAACACAATAGAGGTGGCGCTTCCCTATAAACTGCGGGCCGCCGATGCGCCGGAAACAAATATTCTTCGCATAAAAGCAACGCAGGATGACGGCAAGCGGGTTAGTTACGCCGTATTGCATTACAATGAAAGTACCTCGCCCGCTTACAAAAGCAGTGAGGATATGCATAAGCTATTCTACCAGTTGGAAGAAGATGTGATACCGCTGGAAGTATATACATTCGCTCCTACCCAGGAAGTATTGGCGATTAACTCAAGCAGCAACTTCTCGCAAAATGTACCTTTAGGGCTGCGCACGGATAAAACCGGTGAAGTAACCCTGGAATTTAGCGGGATGGCTACCTTCGGGCACAATGTGTACCTGATAGACCATGCCGATAACGATAAGGTAACCGATTTGCAGAAGAACCCGGTCTATAAATTTACGGTAGCGAAGAAGTCGGCAAGCGACAAGCTGATTGAGTTGAACGACCGTTTCAGCCTGCGTTCCGATTATACGGGGATAGGCCTGGACAATGAAGCGATCAGTACAACGGGCCTCAACGTAACCTCGCGCGACGGTTATATCTACGTACAAACCCAATCTCCTGCAAGCAGCCTGCAAGTATACAGCCTTACCGGAGCATTGGTGTACAGCAGCACAATGCGGTCTGATTATTTCCGCATATCAACAGATGGCCAACAGGCTTATATTGTAAAAGTGAAAATAGATGAGGAGTACCTGACACAAAAAGTATTTGTTAAATAAACAACATTACTTGCCATAAGAGAAAGAAAGGGCAGGCATCAACTGCCCTTTCTTATCTGTCCGTAAGTAATGGCTATATTTTGATAGACATGAACAATCATCAAGTTGCTATTAAGAAGCCTTTATCGTTACGGATTTTTTCTCTTGCCCAACCCACGGGATTCAAGTATCATGAGGTAAAAGAAGACCATGTTTTCAGCCTCGAAAACAAAGATTACAACCATGTCCTCTTTTTGCTTGAGGGCAAACTGAAGATCAGTTGTAATAATTTCGTCAACCGGCGGATGAACAGCAAAGAGTTCGTTTTCATCCCCATCTCCGCCGACGTAAAATGTAAAACGTTAAGCCATTCGCAGATCGTCTTGTTCAGCTTCGACAACCCGATGGTCCACTTTGATAAAGAATATATGAACGGCCTGCTGGAGCACTGCTCGCACACGGAACAGACCTTCATCAAACTCCCCTTTTACGAACCGATAGAAAACTTCGTAAACCACCTCATCCTCTATGCCGAACATAAAATAAACAAGAAGCTTCTGCAAGACATCAAAGAGATGGAGCTTCTCACCATTTTAAAATCCTTTTACAAACGCGAAGAGATAGCCAACTTCTTCCACCCGGTAGTAGGCAAATCTCCCCATTTCAGGATGCAGGTGTTGCGCAACTACCGCAAAGAGCCCCACGTAGACGGCCTGGCCCAACGCATCGGCATAGAAAAAAGATCGTTCAGCTTCCAGTTCAAGGAAGAGTTCAATATGTCGCCCTACCAATGGCTCCTGAACCAAAAAGCCAAACACATCCATTTCTCCTTAGCCGAGTCCGACAAAACCCTCGACGAAATCCGCACCGAATTCGGCTTCAAATTCGCCGGCCACTTCACCCGCTTCTGCAAAAAACAATTCAACTGCACCCCCATCCGCCTGAGAAGACAACTGGCATATGAGAGCTAACCCGTAATCCGGAAAATAGTTGAAGAAGGAAACAAATTCGAAATTTTAAAATCCGGAACGGATACCAAGAGTCCAACCCTGCCACGGCGTGGTAAATTCCCGCAGGGAATAAAGAGCTTAGGGTAGGGTTTCAACCCTATTTAACGGATGCACCCACCCTCATATCCCAGCCATAGCGTGGCCTATTCCTGAAAGGAATAAATACCTTAGGGTAGGGTTTCAACCCTATTTAACGTATACCCCCCCCAACCCATCGCCTTGTAAAGGCGGAATAATGAGCATATTTTTATCCCGCCCTTTCAGGGCGATGGAGGTGGGGCGTACTGGTTAATAGGGTTGAAACCCTACCCTAAGTTCTCTATTCCCTGCGGGAATTTACCACGCTGTGGTTGTCCAAATCGTACAATTATCTACCCCATACAGGTACTTTTTTATTTCTTCTTTCAGCTTTCAGCCGGCTTGTAAATGCTTGTGTGTAAATGGGTATGACTGAAAGAATAACCCTTCAGTCTGCTTTCAGCCAAAAATATGGGTTGGCGAAAGGGTGAGCGTTCCTTCAAAAAAAAATCATCACGATGTCTCCGGTAAAACATTACGAAGACCTTACAAAGACATCATAATGTTTTTCGAACAACATCATAATGTTTGCCTAAAGACATTGTGGTGATTTTTTCAGTTATACATGATCTGGTAAAGAGCATATCATGATTGACTCTTCCTTTTGCCAACTTTCAGGCTGAAACGAGGCTGAAAGATGCTCCTTTCAGTCATACCCATTTATACACAACCATTTACAAGCCGACTGAAAGCTGAAAGAAGAAATAAAAAAAGTACTATGGGGTGGATAATTGTGGCGTGAAATCAAAAATCCGGAACGGATGACCTCATGGTAGCCCAACGTACAACGTCGGGTTGAGAAATGAATAATCGAGAGCATAGCGGCGAAGCCCCGAAATAGAAAAATAGGTCGGGGCTTCGCCACTCCGACAGGATTCCACCCCTATCCCGACGTTCCACATCGGGCTACCCATATGTCATCCGTTCCGGATTTCAAGAGTCCAACCCTAACCACGGCGTGGTAAATTCCCGCAGGGAATAGAGAGCTTAGGGTAGGGTTTCAACCCTATCGACCAGTCCGTCCCACCTCCATCGCCCTGCAAGGGCGGAATAAAAATGTATTCATTATCCCGCCCTTACAGGGCTGTGGGTTGGGGTACATCCGTTCGATAGGGTTGAAACCCTACCCTAAGATATTTATTCCTTACAGGAATAGGCCACGCTGTAGCTGGTTATGCTTACCTTAAATGGATACTTTATTTCCTTTTAATGACATTGCGCCACCCTCATAGCCCGGAAGGGGCGTGATGCTTAATCTATATTTTATTGTAAATTTGCACCCTTAACAATCAAAAATAGTTAACTATGGGACAATCGTTAGCTCAAGTGTATCTGCATCTGATTTTTAGTACTAAAAATCGTTATCCATTTATAGATTCAGCAATTGAACAGGAATTATTTGCCTATATAGGCGGAATAATAAAACAACAGAAAGGCGTTCCTTTCAGTATTAATGGCACCCTCAATCATATCCATATATTATGTTCAGCCCCTCGAACGGTATCTTTGTCCGATTTTATGAAAGAAATAAAAGGTAGTAGCAGCCGATGGATAAAGACCAAAGGAAACCGTTATCAGAAGTTTGGATGGCAGGATGGTTATGCCGTTTTCTCTGTTAGCAGTTCTCAAAAGCAGATCGTTGAAAAATATGTATCCAATCAAAAGATACATCATAAAAAAATATCTTTTGAAGATGAATTAATAGCTTTCCTTGAAAAATATGATATAAAATATGATGAAACGTATTTGTGGGAGTAATTATCCCGCCCTTACAGGGCTATGAGGTTTGAGGTGCATCCGTTCGATAGGGTTGAAACCCTACCCTAAGGTATTTATTCCTTACAGGAATAGGCCACGCTGTGGCTATCTTGGCTGTTGTGGCTATCTTGGCTGTTCTGACTGTCTTGGCTGTTGTGATCGAATGGTATTCGTTCTGCTATGAGATATGATGAAACGTATTTGTTGGGGTAATTATTACGCTCTTGCGGAGTTAGGGATGGGAGTGGGGATGCGGTTCGATAGGGCTCCCTACCTAAGATAATGATTGATACCGTACGATCAGCCCAGCCACAGCGTGGCCCATTCCCGCAGGGAATAGAGAGCTTAGGGTAGGGTTTCAACCCTATCGACCAGTCCGCCCCACCTCCATCGCCCTGCAAGGGCGGAATAAAAATATGTTCATTATCCCGCCCTTACAGGGCTATGAGGTTTGAGGTGCATCCGTTCGATAGGGTTGAAACCCTACCCTAAGGTATTTATTCCTTACAGGAATAGGCCACGCTGTGGCTATCTTGGTTGTTCTGGCTATCTTGGCTGTCTTGGCTGTTGTGATCGAATGGTATTAGTTCTGCTATGAGATATGATGAAACGTATTTGTTGGGGTAATTATTACGCTCTTGCGGAGTTATGGGCGGGATGGGGATACCGTTCGATAAGGGGGAACCCCTACCCTGGGGTGGGGGGAGTGAGCCGAAAGCCGGACTCGAACCGGCGACCTATTCATTAAGTATGAAGTGCTCTACCAACTGAGCTATTTCGGCCAATTGCGGTGCAAAGATACAAATATTTGGATTACTGCAATGGGATAAGCGTTTTTTTTGTTGGAAATAAAAAACGCCCCATCTGCAGAATCCTGTATTTATCGCCTCACTCAGGCGGTTTTCGCACACTGCTTCCACCTTCCACTACATGCCTGAAACCCGTTCCCGAAGCGGAAGGTAGGGTGAAACGTCGTCCTTCCACCCATAAAGTTTAGGGTTTAGAGTCTAGGGTTTAGAGTTTAGAGTTTAGGGTTTAGAGTCAAGAGCCTATGCCGTAAGGCATTGAATGTTGATAACCCCGGCGCAAGCGAAGCGCAGCCCGGGGTAGAGCGAACCTCTCTCACTCCTCAATCCCGTAGCGGATTGAACTACTACGTAGT
>JAISDJ010000111.1 GCA_031264865.1 Tannerellaceae bacterium
GTCAATGATTGGCGATTGTTCCAGACACTGAGAAAAACGTCGTTCACAATCTCTTCGGCCGCTCCGGCATTATAAATATACTTTGTCGCAACGGCGCACAGATAGACATAGAAGACAGCATACAACTGTTCAAAAGCTTTGGAGTCCCCTTCATTAATACGATCTACAATGTCTTTCTTTACACCAATCACCTATTACTCTTTATTCTCGTAATATCTATTCTTCAGCGTCTTCTTTCATATTATGGAAAACATTCTGCACATCTTCGTCTTCTTCCAGTTTCTCAATCAATTTATATACGGACTCCCGTTGTTCGGCGGTCAGTTCTTTCATATCGTTGGGGATACGCAGAAACTCCGCGCTGTTTATTTCATAGCCGTTTTCTTCCAGCCATTTCTGAATGGCGGCATTTTGTGCAAATTCTCCATAAAGGATGATTTCGTCTTCATCTTCCTCTACCTCATCCACTCCATAATCAATCAATTCCAATTCTAAATCTTCCAGCGAAATACCATCTTTTTTCACGATATGGAATACACATTTATGGTCAAAAAGAAATTCAAGGCTGCCGGATGTTCCTAATGAGCCGCCATGTTTGTTAAAATAACTGCGTACATTGGCTACGGTACGGGTTGTATTATCCGTAGCTGTTTCTACGAAAACCGCGATACCGAAGGCGGCATACCCTTCATAATTCATTTCCTTATAATCGGTATAATCCTTGGATGTGGCTTTCTTAATGGCCCGTTCCACATTCTCTTTCGGCATATTTTCTTTTTTCGCCTGTTGTATCAATACACGCAAGCGAGGGTTACTGTCCGGGTCTGAACCGCCTGCTTTTGTTGCAATAGTTATTTCTTTACCTAATTTGGTAAACACGCGGGCCATATTTCCCCAGCGTTTGAATTTCTTTGCTTTGCGATATTCAAATGCTCTTCCCATATCTATCTGACAATTTATATTTACTGTTATTGATTACTTATCTTAATTGTGCTCCAAGCTTTTGTTCCAGATTGGTTTGCAGCTTCTTCATGATACTGTCGATCTGTTTGTCCGTCAATGTCTTGTCTTCGTCCTGTAGATAGAAGCTGACGGCATATGACTTTTTCCCCGAAGGCAGGTTCTTTCCTTCATACACATCAAACAGAATCACTTCCTTCAGAAGCTTTTTCTCGCACTCGTTTGCTATCTTTTCTATTTCTTCAAACTGTATATGCTTATCCAACAACAAGGCCAAATCACGTTTCACCGCCGGGAATTTGGATATTTCATGGAAAGTCACCTTGTTTTTCTTCACTTCTTTCATCAACAATGTCCAGGATAGTTCGGCAAAATATACGTCCGAATCAATGTCGAAGGCCTTGCAGCGTTGTTTGTTTACGATACCAAGTGTCCCCAACCGGCGACCTGCCACGGTAGTAATACTTAATCCCGCCGCATAAATGTCATTGGAAAGGTGGCCGAAAATAAGCGTATTCTTGTTTACGCCCAGACGGGACAATATGTTTTCTACATACGCTTTCAGTTCGTAGAAAGACGACTTCTCGTCCGGATGTGCCCAGTTGTTTTCTACCCGGTTGCCGCTTACCCATACACCTAATCTGTATTCTTCACTATATCCGGCAAGCGCATCTCCTTCTTTCTTTTTATCGGCGGCATAATCATAGCAATTGCCAAACTCGAAGAAACGGATATTCCCGTTTTTATGTTTCTCGTTATATTCAATACTTTCCAGCCCTCCGAAAAGTAATGTCTGCCGCATACCGTTCAGGCCCGAACTGATGGGGTTTTCCAATAATACGCAATGCGCTTCGGGGTAAGTAGACAGGGCAGTATAATAGTCCGAACGTGTCAGCGAATTATTCATAATCTCATGGAAACCGCCGCCGCACAATTGCTCCGAAATAAGATTCTGCAATTTATAGCTACGGTCCGTCGGCGTTTGATAACTCAGGCTCGACTTTACTTCCTCGCCTGTCTCTACATTATTATATCCGTAGATACGCAGGATGTCTTCAATAATGTCCACATCCCGTTTTACGTCTATGCGATATAACGGAACATGGCAGGTTATCCCCGTGTTTGTTTCCGAAACGATGGAAATTTCCAGGCTGGATAGGATACTTCGAATGGTTTCCTTCGGAATTTCTTTGCCCGTCAGTTTATTAATTTTGTCGAAAGTAACGTCAATGGTATACGGATTTGCCGGTACGGGATATACATCCTGTACTTCGCCGGTGATTTCTCCTCCGGCAATCTCTTTGATCATACAGGCGGCCAGCTTCAATATATATAATGTAGTATTCGGGTCGAGCCCCCGTTCGAAACGGAAAGAAGAATCCGTATTCAGGCCGAAACGGCGTGCGGTCTTACGTATCCAGGTAGGATTGAAGTTCGCCGATTCAAGGAATATGTTCGTTGTCTGTTCCGTAACGCCGGAATCCAGGCCGCCGAATACACCGCCGATACACATCCCTTCTCCGTAGGCGTTACATATCATCAGATCGTTGGCCGTAAGCGTCCGTTCCGTTTCATCGAGTGTAACAAATGCTGTTCCTTCGGACAATGTTCTGACGATTACCTTTCCTCCCTTTATCTTATCCGCATCAAAAGCATGAAGCGGCTGTCCCATCCCATGCAATATATAATTGGTAATGTCCACTACATTGTTAATTGGACGCAGGCCTATCGCTTTTAAACTGTTTTGCAGCCATTCCGGGCTTTCCTTTATCGTTACGCCTTTTATCGTTACGCCCGAATAACGGGGGCATGCTTCGGCATTCTCAACCGTAACGGTAATGGCCGGTGCCGGGTTATCTATCTTAAAGTCAGCTACCGAAGGGCGGTTCAATGTGGCCGGTTTACCGTTTTGTTTCAGATAAGCAGCCAAGTCGCGCGCCACACCGAAATGAGAAGTTGCATCCACCCGGTTGGGTGTTATGTCTACTTCCAGCACATAATCGCTCTTTACATTATAATACTCTTTAGCCAACGTTCCGGCAACCGCGTCCGGAGGGAGAACAATGATACCCGCATGGCTGGTTCCCAGGCCAATCTCATCCTCGGCACATATCATTCCCTGCGATTCCATGCCGCGTATTTTCGATTTCTTGATGGTAAACGCTTCATCTCCGCTATATAATTTAGCGCCGATGAGGGCGACTACCACTTTCTGTCCGGCCGCTACGTTCGGAGCGCCGCATACAATCGGCAACGGTTCTTCGCCGCCTACGTTTACGGTTGTAATATGTAAATGGTCGGAATTGGGATGAGCTTCGCAGGTAAGTACTTCCCCGATAACCAATCCTTCCAATCCTCCCTTAATCGTTTGTACTTCTTCTATTCCCCCGGTTTCCAAACCGATAGAAGTCAATGCTGCCGATACTTCTTCGGGCTGTAAATCGAAATCAAGATATTTCTTCAGCCAGTTGTAAGATATATTCATTGCTTAATAAGTTTTCCCATTCGATAATTTGGCTCCAAAGATAAGAAGAATTATTGATGCTATCACGTATATTTCATATTTTCGTGGTACTCTTGCTGGTTAACGTTAGCAATCGTAACTTTGCAAAAATATTCAACCATGCGAATAGACATTCTTACCGTGCTTCCCGAGATGATTGAAGGGATGATTAATTGCTCCATTGTCAAAAGGGCGCAAGACAAGGGATTGGTGGAGATACAATTGCACAATCTCCGGGATTATACAACAAATAAATGGCGGCGCGTAGACGATTACCCCTTCGGCGGCGAGGCCGGGATGGTGATGCAGATTGAACCGATAGAGCGGGCTATTTCGTCGCTGAAAGAACAACGGACATACGATGAAGTGATTTATACGTCGCCCGACGGTGAAACATTCTCCCAGCCGATGGCTAACCGTATGTCTTTGCTTACCAACATGATTATCCTTTGCGGACACTACAAAGGAGTGGATTATCGCATACGCGAACATCTTATCACAAAGGAAATATCCATCGGAGATTATGTGCTTACCGGCGGAGAACTGGCGGCGGCTGTGATGGCGGACGCCATCGTTCGTTTGATTCCGGGCGCTATCGGCGACGAACAAAGCGCCTTGTCCGATTCGTTTCAGGATAACCTGCTGGCGCCTCCCGTATATACGCGCCCCGCAGAATACAAAGGTTGGAAAGTACCGGATATACTATTGTCCGGGCATGAACGTAATATTGCCGAATGGCGTTTGCAGCAGGCCCAGGAACGCACGGCACGGCTCCGTCCCGATTTATCGGATAAGAATAGTTAATTTAGGTGCGGGTCTTTAGGAAAATTTATCCAGGCTTTGTACTGCTTTCCCAATACTTCCAGCGAACGTTTCCAGAATAATTCCCCGTCGGCAAGCATGATATTACTGTTTGCCGACCGGCTTACCATCCAGGAGTCTTCTTTAATTTCGAAACCCAACTGGCCCTTTGTCCAACCGGAATAGCCAAGAAAGAACTTAACTTTGCCTTTAATCGAGTTTCCGTTTATAATATACTGCTTCAACTTGTCGAAATCGCCGTCAAAGTATAATCCGTCGGTTATCTTGATCGAACCGGGTATCACTTCCTCCAGAGTATGGATAAAGAAAAGGCGGTTGGGACTCACCGGCCCGCCCAGGTAAATAGGTATATCGGACAGGCCTTCAAGTTCGGAAAAGAAGTCGTTTATAATCAGGTTTGTTTTCTTATTCAACACAAAACCCATCGAGCCATCCGTATTATGTTCGATCAACAAAACAACCGCACGTTGGAAATAGGCGTTTTGCAGGAATGGCTCCGATATGAGAAGGCTTCCTTTGTCCGGGAGCGGATTGTTATGTTTAATTTTAAAAATATTATTATAAGC
>JAISDJ010000137.1 GCA_031264865.1 Tannerellaceae bacterium
GGGGGGGGACATTTCTATTTTGCTGAAGGGGGGACATTTCTATTTTGTTACGACAAGGAGTAACATTTTTCTTGACTTATTCATTTAACTTGCCATGAATTGGCGTTAATGAATTAATAGTTAGCAGCGATTAGGAACAGGTGCTAGCAATTAATTATAGTTAACAACAAAGAATACACGCGACGACATGACAAAGAAAGTTCCTCTGATGAGAAAGGCGACTGCTATATGGTTGATAGATAATACAAAGCTAACCTTTGAGCAGATAGCTGAATTTTGTGATATACACCTATTGGAGGTGCAGGGTATGGCAGATGGAGAGGTTGGAACGGGTATTACGCCAAGCAATCCTATTGACAATGGGCAACTCACAAGGGAAATGATAGGGCAATGCGAAATGGATTCAAGAAAAAAAATAGAATTGGCGGATACCATAGCAGACCATATTGAAATAAACAAAAAAAGTAGGAAAAACAACACCTACGTACCATTGGCAAAGAGGGAAGAAAAACCAAATGCTATCATGTATTTGTTGAAGTATTATCCGGATATAACGGATAAACAAATTAGAACTTTGATTAACACTACTACTCCGATGATCACATCCCTGAGGGAAAAAACCCATTGGAATATTAGGGAAATCAAACCGAAGGACCCTGTCATGCTGGGTCTATGTAGTCAGGCGCAGTTCAATGCTGTTGTGGAAGGGGTTGAGAAAACCTCTTAAATTTATTAATTAATGTAGAGTATGATTATGAGCGAAATCATTAAATTAGATGGTAACATTAGGACCGAGTTGGGAAGTTCTTCTACCAAAAAGCTGAGGAAAGTTGGGCGGCTCCCAGCCGTCATATACTCAAATGATGCAAAGAGTAACGTGTGTATTGACATTGATCTTAAAGCTTTTGAAAGAGAGCTTGAAAAGGGGGGGATCACAGCAAAAATATTTGAAATAAAAACCCCAAAGAAGACATTCAGTCTAGTAATTTCGGAGATTAGCTATGACCCAGTGTCCGATAGGCCAAGACATATAGATTTTGTGTCATTGGACGGAAAAAAAGAGGTAAAAGTGTTTATTCCTGTTGTATTTCTGAACAGAGATAAATCGCCAGGATTAAAAAGGGGTGGGTTTTTGAATATCTTAAAAAGAAAGTTGTGTCTACTGTGTGATGTCAAAAAAATTCCCTCAAAAATTGAGATTGATATAAGTGGTTTGAGGTTAAAAGAGGCTATTAATTCTTCACAGCTAGAGCTTCCGGATGGAACAAAACTCGCGAATAAGAAGGACTTTATGGTTGTGAACATAACCGGTAGGGGCAAGAAGGATGAGGATGGAACTAAAAAGGAGGGAGTACCCCAGGCAACCGCCGCTTCACAGGCTACAGCAGCTCCTGCCGCAAAAACTGCTGCAAAAACTGCCGCAAAACCTGCAGCTAAAGCTAAGAAGTAATAGCTATAGTAATTTCAATATAATTCTGTACCGATAAAACCACTTCCCCTAAAATATTCTGGGAGCTTAGGCGAAGCAATATTGCCTATATTGCGAGTCCTAAGGGACGACGAAGATTGACGGGGGAGCGGGATTCTATATCCGGCTATTGCCAGTAGGCGCGTTTCAATGCTTTTAGCGGTACAGAATTGAATTGAAATTACTATAATATCAGAATAAGTGCTGATAAATAAGGATTTTATAGGAATCTAGAGGGGACATTTAACTTTGCTACGACAGATTATAAAATTCTTATTGATTTATAAGTAAATACTGTTTTAATGTGCAGTAACGTATAAACCATTTTCAATTTTATGAAAAATGTTAAAAGAATTGGAGTTTTTACTTCAGGTGGTGACTGTTCAGGATTAAATGCTACAATTAATTCGGTTGTCAGGGCAGCCAATGAGAAAAACGTAGAGGTCTATGGTATTTACGAAGGAACTGACGGGTTGTTTTATCCTAATCTGAAGTACACAAAGCTTAAGTTGAGCGATTTGGCTAATAATTTTTCCTGTATGAGGACCGGCGGTACGGTCTTGAAGAGTAAAAATAGAGATAATAAATCATCCGACGCAGATTTTGAGAAAAATAAAATTGCCTTTGAGCGTGGGATTAAAGAACTCGGACTGGATTCCCTTATAGTTATAGGTGGTGATGGTAGCGCGGAAATAACCTCTAGGCTTATAGAAGGGACGGACACTAATGTGATTTGTATCCCCAAGACCATTGACAACGACACGCCAATGACGGAATATTCTATCGGTTTTGATACGGCTAGAAATGTAACAATGGAAGCTATGGATAGGTTGCAGACCACGGCATTTAGCCATAACAGGACGATGATTTTAGAGGTAATGGGGAGGGATGCTGGACATCTGGCGCTACATACAGCCATAGCTGGCGAAGCATGCGTGTGCATCATCCCAGAAATACCTTACAGTATTGATAATGTTTGTAAAAAGCTTGACGAAATCAAGAATAAAGGCATCAGTTATGCGCTGGTAGTTGTTGCTGAAGGAACGAAAACAGAAAACGGAGAAAATTTAGTCATTGAAAAGTGTGGAGTTGAGTGCTACACCGGCTTTGCCAACTATATTTCACAAAAGTTGGCGGAAAGAGGGTATCTAAACAGGACTGTTATTTTAGGGCATATTCAAAGGGGTGGAACTCCTACGGCCTATGACAGGATTGTGGCGTCAGAATTTGGCGTGTACGCAATAGATATACTTTTGCAGGGAAAAAACAACAGAATAGTTGTCATAAAAGACGGTAAAGTAACGGACGTTGATCTTTTTGAAGCAGTGGCCGTTGGTAATCGTCCTGTGTTTAAGGATGATATTTTGGTTAGAACTGCCCGGGCACTAGGTATATACGTGGGAGATGGGGGGTAAAAATAGATTTTGGGAGCTATAGTAATTTCAATTTAATTATGTACCGATAAAACCACTCCCCCTAAAATATTCTAGGAGCTTAGGCGAAGCAATATTGCCTATATTGCGAGTCCTAAGGGACGACGAAGATCGACGGGGGAGTGGGATTGTATATCCAGCTATGAGCAGTAAGTATATTTTATAGTATTATAAAACGCTTGAATATGGTATATTTTTATCATTAAAGACTATAGGCCGCTCATGCTTGTCCCTGTCTTTCCTAAATTACAAAAACAAGGGGTAAATGAAATGAACGACTATGTTTTCCTCTTTGTCATCTCGGGGGCACAAAAACAAGGAGAGAGCGAAGCGAACGACTATGTTTTTGGCAACCCGAGATCCACAGCTTATTCGTCCACAATACAGGTATAAATGACGAAATAGCTAAATGGATCTCGGGTTGCCAAAAATATGGTCGCTAGTGCCTAGCTCCCTATTTTTGTGCCCCCGAGATGACAGGGGACGAGAGAAGTTGAAAGTTATTCAACTATCGTCATTGCGAGCGAGCCTACAGGCGAGCGTGGCAATC
>JAISDJ010000172.1 GCA_031264865.1 Tannerellaceae bacterium
TATACTTTACCTTTACAGGCAAATGATACAATAATCCTTAATCATACTAAGGATAAAATAGAAGTGTCGGGTAAAAATGCTCCGTCTATAGCGTTTTATAACCAGAATTTGATTTCAAAATACTTTTCAACGATATTAAGTCAGTTTAGGCAATGGGCTGAAAGCGGGGATATAAATTTTTCAAAAATCAGGGAAGCTATCCAAGATATGATGCAATCCGACATTGATTCTCTGGACAGAATGTGTATGGAGAATAAAGTTGACGCCAAAACTAAAAATATACTGAAAACTTCCATGTATCTTTCATGTAACGAAAGATCATTAAATCGATATATTAATACATTAGGGCAAAAGGAAGATTTATCCCAGTCTGATTCGCTTCTTATCCAACAAGAGATAGATTCTATTGCATCGGTTGTTCCGCCAACAGATAAAGACATCGTTAAATATAATTCCTTTCTATATTTAACACAATATTTTAAGCATTGCATTTATAAAAGATTAGCTCAGGAGAATAAACGGCAGTTAACAGATGGATATGATTATTTGACTTTTGGATCACTTGCTCATTACCTGACAGCACCTGATTTCATACAATTACCTCTTTTAGGAAGTGCCGTTGGCTGGCAACTAAGTAATGAAATCATAGAATTTGATGCGGAAAAAATGTTTGCATACCTCGCTAAAAAATATCCGGATAGTGAATACGTTGCATTATTGGGCCCTATGGTAGAAAAAGCAAAAAAAGAAAGTAACAAAAAAAATACATTTTACATAGAACAGGAGGTCGGCTCTATTAAGGAATTGTCGGCTATTGATGGGATTAAGGGAAAGTACGCCTACATAGATTTATGGGCTACGTGGTGCGGCCCATGCAGAATGGAATTTGCCCATAATGAAGCCTTATACGAACTGTTAGCCAAATATGACAATATTACAACGGTCTATATTTCTATCAATGATGATTCTGAAGCTACAGACTGGCGTGAGTATACCGACTTGGTTGGACTTCAGGGATTTAATCTGAGAGCGTCTTATGGTCCTTTGTATAAAGAATTATATAAATGTGTTTATGAAAAAGGTCCATTTATGATCCCTCGATATCTGTTGCTTAGCCCGGCTGGTGAGATTATAGATAATAATTTACCAGGCCCTTCGAAAACACAAAATTTGAAGATAGAGTTGGATAAATATTTGAAAGAATAACATGAAAAATTCAAAAGTAAGCTTCACTACTAATCAAAAGATCATACATCATCTAATGTTGGAAAGCAATCAACTCAAAAGTCTGGGTTTACTGGATGGAAAGATGGGACTGATTATCTTTTTCTATCACTATGCAAGGCATACTGATAATATTATATTCGAAGATTTTGCGGATGATTTGCTGGATGGATTGTTAGAAAATATACATAAAGAATTACCCTTAACTTTTACATCCGGTCTTAGTGGTATTGCATGGGGTATAGAATACCTGATACAAAATAGATTTATTGAGGGAGACAGTAATGAAATTTGTGAGGAACTAGATAAAAAAATAATATCTGCCGACCCAAGACACCTAGAGGATTATTCTTTAGAAACTGGTTTGGAAGGCATAGCACATTGTGTTATAGCTCGAATAAACGGTGCTATTCGGCAAAATAATCCAATCTCTTTTGATCGTATATCATAAATGATCTAATTTATGCCTTGAAAGTATCTTTGCATAAAAAAAAATCGATAGGATCCGATCAACTTTTCCAATGGCTTGTATCGTTTATTCCAAAGGAAGAATATGTAGAATATTTCTTCAATATTAAATCTTTTATAGAAATTCCGGGAATAAAAGAAAAAAATATCCATTTATTTCCATTGGGATTAAAAAAAGGATTAGCCGGATATTTATTGGACCAGATAATTTAACACTATGAATGTATATATAATAGACGAATTTGTCAGTTCTCAAAAGAATGGAATCGGAACTTTCATAAATGAACTCATTTTTTCATTGCGGAATCTAAAATTGAATATCTGTATTATTGAATTCAACTCCAATGAGAAAATTTTTTGTATAAAAAAAGAGAAAACTCTCAGGAAAATCTGCTTTCCGCCTTTTCCCGATGGTAGATTTCCCAGGTATTATAAAACAATAGATAAGTTTTTTAGATTATATATTGAAGATTCACAAGAAAATGTATTTATGTTCAATCATAGCCCATGCGAAAAGTTTATGGAAGCCGTGAAACAATCCTTTCCTCTGTCGAAAATGGTTTTTACGATTCACGATATGGGCTGGACTACAACATTACTCGGTGATGTAGATAAATACAAAGAGATCGTATTAAAACGGAGACAAAGGAAAATAAAGGACACATATGACTATATATTGAACTATTTCGATGAAGAAAGAAGAATGTATGCTATAGCTGACAAGATTGTCTGTTTATCTCAAGGCACATATAATCTTCTGATAGATACATATAAAGTGAAACAAAATAAAATCCATCTTATACCTAATGGGATCAGGGATATATTTACTCCCGTTTTAGAAAGTGACATTGCTTTTTTGAAAGAGAATATGCATATTCCTAAAGATGAAAAAATTATTCTATATGTTGGACGTTTGACTGAAGTAAAAGGCTGTTTTGTCTTGCTTAATTGTTTTAAAGAAGTATTGAAACAATACCAAAACTGTAGATTAGTTTTGGCAGGAACTATGCAAGAATCGTTGTCTATATTAGAATTAAGTAATGCCTTTGCTACCAGAGTTAGTTTTACAGGACTCATTAATCGCAATGAGTTAAGAAAATGGTACCAAATAGCCGATATCGGAATAATCCCTTCTTTTTCGGAACAATCCAGCTATACAGCAATAGAAATGATGATGTATAGTTTGGCTATTGTTTCTACAAATGGATATGGACTTGGAAATATGTTCAATAATAGAAAGAATGCTTTGACAGTTGAGATTCAGCGAGGAGAAAATGTAAAGAAATATGAGGAAAATTTCACAAATGCTATTTTAGAAGTTTTAAACAACGAAAATTTAAGCCATACGTTAAAGACTGGAGCCAGGAAAACATTTCTTAATAAATTTGAGCAAAAGTATATGCAAGCTAATTATAAAAATTTATTTGATTATTAATGTTTTAAATGTATTTTTCAATTATCACCTCTTAAAAATGTCAAAATCATTTCCTCACTATACTCAATTAGACGCAATGGACTGCGGACCGACTTGTCTTCGTATGATAGCCAGATATTACGGACGCAGTTATACATTGCAAACCCTCCGCGAGAAAAGTTACATTACACGAGAAGGAGTATCCATGCTGGGTATCAGTGACGCGGCGGAAAGTATAGGATTCCATACACAAGGAGTACGTATCAATTTTGAGCAATTGGTTGAAAATGTGAATCTGCCCTGTATCCTTCATTGGAACCAGAATCATTTTGTTGTATGTTACGGTATAAAAAGGAGAAAAAAACTTTTTAATGGATCCAATCCTGAATATTCCATACAAATAGCAGATCCTGGCGGGGAAAAATATACGATGGATAAAACCGGATTCTTAAAATGCTGGCTCAGTAGCAGGCAAGACGATAAGGATACAGGGACAGCCCTTTTACTGGAGCCGACTCCTGAATTTTATCATCAGGAAGATGATCAGGATAAACAAGAAAAGAACCTGAGTTACTTTTGGGGATACCTTCGCCCATATAAAAGCCAGATTATCCAATTGATTGTGGGTATGCTTATCGGTAGCGTTTTGTCTCTGATATTTCCCTTTCTGACGCAGGCGGTAGTAGACCAGGGTATAGGAAACAATAATTTGAGCTTTATTACACTTGTTCTCATTGCCCAGCTTGTCCTTTCCATTACACAAATGGGTATCGGTTTTATCCGCAGTTGGATAAGCCTTCATATGAATACAAGGATAGGCATTACTCTTATTTCCGACTTCCTGATCAAGTTAATGAAGCTTCCCCTCCGTTTCTTCGATGCAAAAAATATCGGAGATATTATGCAACGCATAGGCGATCATAGCCGCATACAGGCATTTATGACAGGCTCTACCTTGACAACCCTGTTTTCTTTCTTCAACTTTTTTATTTTTGCCATTATATTAGCCTATTACAACTTGGCTATTTTCTTTGTTTTCATAGCTGGGAATACTGTCTATGTAGCATGGATCTTGTTCTTTATGCGATACCGGAGGAAACTGGATCACATGCGCTTTGCCCAATCGTCTGCCAACCAGGGAAGCCTGATACAACTTGTTACCGGTATGCAGGAGATAAAACTCAACAATTGTGAAAAACAACAGCGTTGGCGTTGGGAACGTATACAGGTGAAACTGTTCAAAATAAGTATTAAAGGCACAGCATTGGGACAGTACCAGCAACTGGGCTCTATCTTTTTCAGCCAGACCACATCCTTATTTATTTCCTTTCTATCTGCCAAAGCGGTAATAGACGGGGATATCACTTTGGGTATGATGATGTCGATCAGCTACATTATTGGGCAGTTATCCGGGCCTGTCGGGCAGGTAATAGACTTTGCCCAGTCGCTTCAGGATGCAAAGATAAGCCTTGAACGGTTGAATGAAATACACAACAAAGATGATGAGGAACAGGCCATTAACAATAAAATAAACGATTTACCGGATGATAAGACCATATCGTTGGAAAAAGTTTATTTCAATTACGATGGAGCTGACAGGGATTACGTTCTGGACGACCTCAGTATAAAGATACCTCAGAATAAAGTTACAGCCATTGTTGGAGCCAGCGGCAGCGGTAAAACAACCATAATAAAACTCCTGTTGGGATTTTATCCGCCATTAAAAGGGGATATAAAAGTAGAAGGAACACCAATCAACGATATCAATCCGCATCTATGGCGACAGAAATCAGGAGCAGTTATGCAGGATGGCTTTATATTTTCCGATACCATAGCCAATAATATTGCCGTAGGGGAAGATATTGTAGACAAAAAGAAGCTTCTGCATGCCGTAACAGTCGCCAATATCAAAGAATTTATCGAATCTCTGCCATTAAAATATAACACCAAAATAGGGATGGAAGGCAACGGAATCAGTCAGGGACAACGCCAACGCCTACTTATAGCCAGAGCGGTATATAAAGACCCGGAATACCTGTTTTTTGACGAAGCTACCAATGCATTGGATGCAAACAACGAACGTATCATTATGGACAATCTGAATGAATTCTATAAAGGGAAAACAGTTGTGATCGTTGCTCATCGTCTGAGTACAGTCCAACAGGCGGATAATATAATTGTTCTTGAAAAAGGTAACGTAATAGAAGAAGGAACACATAAAAAACTTACGGAAAAAAAGGGAGCTTACTATACATTAGTTAAAAATCAATTGGAACTGGGACTATGATACAGGACAAAGACGCAGATAAAATAGAATTGAGGAGCGAAGAATTTCAAGATATACTGGGGACTGTTCCCCATTGGATATTACGCTGGGGAATAACCGCTTTTGCTATTATCGTTATTATTCTGTTAATAGGCAGTGCTATTTTCAAGTATCCGGATATTATATCTTCCTCTATAACATTAACCGGTTCTATCCCACCTGCGGCTATTGTTGCTAAATCGTCCGGAAAACTAAAAGAACTTTATGTTGATGATAATCAAACTGTAAAAGAAGGTCAATACCTGGCTGTAGTAGAGAATTCAACTGAGACAAAAGACATACTTCTGCTGAGAGGGTATTTAGATAAGATAAACCTTAATACCGATACGATAATTACTTTATTGCCTGAGCATTTACAACTTGGAACTCTACAATCCAATTATTCCGCATTCTACCTTACCCTGTTTGAATATTCGGAATACAAACGATTAAAATACTATTCGACAAAAGCCGGTATTATAAACGGACGTATCAATCAGTACGAAACCCAACTGGCAAACCTTATCCGCCAGAAGAAAATAACGGAAGAACAGTTATCACTAACCAAAAACAAGTACCAGAGAGATTCGTTGCTGAACAGAAAAGGTATCCTGTCGAATGAAGAATATGAAAATACAAAAAATCAATACCTGCAAGGTATCCTGTCTTGTGAAAACATTGCTTCATCAGTTGATAACAGCAGGATACAGATAGGGCAAATGAAAGAAAACCTCTTTGAAACGAACTATCAGGATATAGAAAAGGGAAATACGTTGAAATCAAAACTGGGAACTCTTATTACTCAATTGCAATCCGAGATTCAGGACTGGGAGTTAACTTATGTATTATCAAGTCCGGTCAACGGAAAAATAACGTTTACCAATTATTGGGCAATTAATCAGAATGTAACGACAGGAGAAGATATTTTCAACATAATACCTACCGATAGCGTTAAACTACTAGGAAAGGCATCCTTGCCGACAACGCGATCAGGAAAGGTTGAAACAGAACAAAAAGTAAATATCAGGTTTGAGAATTTCCCCGATAATGAGTATGGTATCATAAAAGGCATTGTACGAAACATATCCCTTGTACCTGTCAAAGGAAAGGAAACTACCAATTATACCGTAGAGATAGAGTTGCCAAACGGACTCCAGACTACTTATGGTAAAGAATTACCTTACCTGCCCGAAATGACAGGCCAGGCAGATATTATAACAAAGGATATTTCCGTCTTGGAACGGTTTATTATGCCTTTAAGAAAGGCTATCAGTGAAGGATTGGAGTAATTGAAAAACCACCGTGATCCTTCTACCAAACCATTATAATGGTTTCATAAAAGGATCACAATGGTTTTATAAAAGGATCGTAATGATTTCCTCGAGACTATACAATGTTTTTATTCAGCCGGCGCTTCTTCGGAAGGGGCTATTGGTTGTTGTGCCGTACCAAAATTAGGAGCGATCGTGTTCGGGTCAACTCTTGTAGCGTCGTTAATTTGTTGTCTGATTTCAGATTGGTTTGTTTGTGTGTTTCTTGGGATAAATGCTGTGATGATGATACTTAATGCAATCACAGTTCCGGCTAAGCCCCAAGTGGCTTTTTCTAAGAAGTCGGTTGTTTTACGTACTCCCATAATTTGGTTGGAAGAAGAAAATCCGGAAGCTAAACCGCCACCATTTGAATTTTGTATCAATACAATTAATATCAAAAGTATAGCTGCAATTAGGATTAATACTGAAATAAATACATACATTTTAGTCTTATTTTTTAGTGTTAATAATCAATTTCTCCAAAAATCTGATTTGGTCTGCAAAGTAAACATTTTTTTCCGGATATTTCAAGCTTAAGTTTTTAATTATTTGCAAAGCCTTTTCATATCGTTTCTGTTTGATATAAATCCGGGCTAACGTTTCTGTAAAATAGGAATCCTCGTCCTTGGGATAAGATCCATCTTTTTTCTTTTCCTCCTCTTCCATATAGTTTAAAGAATCATCATTATCGAGCTGTAATCCCTTTCCCGGCGGTCTCTGTTGGTCTTCTTTCAGGAAAGAATCAATTAATTCGTGATGTTGTAATTTCGGAGAGTTGTTGTCATCAGTGTTTTCTTCCGGTTCTTTCGAAGTTGTCCAATATAAATAATCGGACGAAGCAGACGGACGAAAGAGTATAGACGGATCGGAAGAAGTTACTCCCTCTAATTGGCTATGGGAAGAAAGAAAAGAATTGATAAGTGAGAATGAATCATCCTGTTTTTCAGGTTCTTTCTTCTTTATTTGGGTCTTTAATCCATATTGTGTACCTTCAATAAGTGTAAATAGTTTTTTTCGATCGGAAATGTAAATGGCCATTCTTTTTAATTCGGATGTGAAATTTACGGCGTTGAGAACGGCAAGGTTTTTTAAGTACAGAATTTTTGCTGTATGGAAATAGGGATAATCCTCTGTTAACTGTTTTAACTTCGTAAGAGTATCTTTCGTCAGTAGAGAAGGATTCTCCATTAATTGATATAATTCTGTTGCATCCATTTACCAATCGGCCACTGTGGAATTGAATATTTGCTCGGTAATTTCTTTTACTAATTCTTCATTTAGTGCATCTTGAACGGTCTCAAGCATCTGGTTGCTGTTAAATTCGCGGTTAGCAGAGAAAGATTGTTCAAAATCTTTATCGGGATTGGACCGGTTAGCATAACGAACCCGTATAGTTAATGTCAGTTTCGTCATAGAAGAGTAGGCGTCTTCTTTTATTGCCATAGGAGCCAGGTCGTAGCCTGTTATTTCACCTTCCAGATCAATATCTCCATTAGCTGAAATCATCTGAAGTTTCGTTCTGCGGATGAAAAGATCTTTCAATTCTTCTGTAAACTTCTGTGCTAATGGGGGATAAATTAAAGGGGCTTGATTAGGAAAGTCGCTGATGGTAATCGTTTTTGTTGTTTCGTAATCAATAGAGGAACCGGTAAAGCTGTATGAAATACTGCATGCCACACATAATATTCCCAGTAATGAGATGACAAATGTTGTTTTTTTACAGACTTTCATACTATTCCAGATTATATTCTTTGATTTTACGATAGAGCGTTCGTTCGGATATTTTCAGATCGGCAGCAGCGTTTTTACGACGTCCGTTATGTTTTTCCAATGCTTTTTTAATCATTTCCTTTTCTACATCTTCTAACGATAATGAAACTTCTTCTTCAAAAGGTTCTGCATCCTGAATGGAATTATGTATAGGGTGAGGATGAGAACCGGCTTCTTCATGGAATACGGAAATATTTCCTCCCATAATTTCATGTACAAGCTTTTTTAGTTCGTTTACATCATTCTTCATATCAAAAAGAACTTGATAGAGTATTTCCCGTTCGCTGCTGAAGATCTTTTGTTCGTTTTCTTTTTTTACCAATACCGGATATTTTTCAACAGTTGCATTCGGAAGGTATTGTTGTAATATATCAGCTGTAATATCCCGGTTTTCTTCTATAATGGAAATACGTTCTGTCAGATTCTTTAATTCACGGACATTACCCGGCCAACGATAAGAGAGAAGTAATTGACGGGCACCTTCATCTAAATGAATGGCAGGCATCCGGTATTTCTCGGCGCAATCACTTGCAAATTTGCGGAAAAGCAGTATGATATCATCTGCCCCTCTTTCGCGTAAAGGAGGAATCATGATAGGCACAGTGCTTAATCTATAGAATAAATCTTCACGGAATTTTCCTTCTAAAACGGCTTGATTGAGGTTTACATTGGTAGCAGCAACAATCCGGACATTGGTTTTAAGTACTTTGGAAGATCCCACTTTAAGGAATTCGCCTGTTTCGAGTACACGTAACAGACGTGCCTGTGTAGGAATCGGTAATTCTCCCACTTCATCAAGGAATACGGTACCCCCGTCGGCCACTTCAAAATAACCTTTTCTATCAGCCAATGCGCCGGTGAACGAGCCCTTTTCATGCCCGAACAGTTCGGAATCTATAGTCCCTTCCGGAATGGCTCCGCAGTTGACAGCTATGTATTGTCCATGTTTACGTGGACTATTTTGATGAATAATTTGGGGAAAGGTCTCTTTTCCTACGCCACTTTCTCCTGTGATGAGGACCGATAAGTCGGTAGGAGCTACCTGTAGAGCTACGTCGATAGCTCTGTTCAATGCCGGACAGTTTCCGATTATTCCGTAACGTTGTTTTATTTGTTGGATATCCGCTTTAACCATCATAATAAATCGAATCTCTGTAATTATTTCAGTTTATCTGTCAAAATTACAAACTTAATTCAATTTATTGCAAAGAACTACCTTCTTTTACACGATATGTTTTATCATATAGAAAATTTGCGAGTTCGGTGTCGTCTGTTATTTCCTTTATTTTAGTGGCGGCAATTGGTTTGCCTATATATACCTCGAATGTTTTTCCTTTTTTATTGAACGCTTCAGTGGGGATGCGGAGCGTACGTATCCTCCAGTCTATCTTACCCAACCAATAGAAGTAATTGGAATTTAGAAAATCAAAATAAACGGGATAAACCGGAACATTTGCTTTGCGGATTAGTTTGATTATACTGTGTGTCCAGGGAAGATCGCAAATCCTTTTAGCGTTTTTCTGATGAAATGAAATAGCTCCGGCAGGAAAGAAACCCATTGGATGCCCTTCTTGTAAGCGGCCTAAAGAGGTCCGTACACCATTTACATTTTGAAGATTAGCACCCTGATTCGTTGAATCGGGCATAACGGAAATAAAGTTATCTTCCATTGCTCCGATTTTTGTGAGTACTCCGTTTACCATAACTTTAAAGTCCGGACGTCGGGATGCGAATATATCAATAAGTATGATACCGTCTAATGAGCCTATCGGATGGTTGGAGACCGTAATAAAAGCCCCTTCGGGAAGATGGTCTAATAACTCTTCGTTGTGAACTTTATATTTAATGTTAATAAGCGGATCGGCCAGGATCGCGCCTGTAAAAGCAGAACCCCGCAGATGGCAATGATTCGCATGTACCTGATTTACTTTTTCTGCACAAAGCCATTTGATTAATAACTTCCCTGTATAAGTTCCGAATTTACTTTTAAAAAACGGAATCATCTCTTGAAGATCAAAAATATCAATTACAGTTTTTTTCATGATGCAAAATTACAAAAAAGTAGCACATATCTTCTCGTGCTTTCTTGTCACAATAAGTAAAATAATGTTTAAAACAATGATTTCATAAAGAAAATAAACCCATACATAACCGGAAAGAATGATAATAAACAAGATAATAGTACGTCCGTTAAAAGTCATCAAGTCAATAAGTGGCATTAACTCCCGGCTTTTTTTTCGGAATGCAATTCGTATATCTTCCGGTATATTATCTCCATATTTAGTATGCAAATTATTGAGCATTTTCTGAAGGGTAGGGGTTGCTTTTTCTTGAATTGACGTATAAGCTTTGTAAAGAAGATAAAAGATTTTGTTAAGTCCGGGTTTTGTTTCTTTATGCTGTTTGCGTATTTGTTCGAGCGTTTGGAATTCGGCTCCTTTTTCTTTACTGATAAAATATAAGTGGAGTGTTTTATAATAATCGGTAATATTTGCTTGTACAAGATGGGATAATCCGGATAATACGGCAGGTACAAAAAACCAATATGTATTATATTGATGGGAAAGGCGTAATGCCAGATTCACGTAAATGCAGGTAAACCAAATATCTCCCGCCACGCCATCCAGGATACGGCCTATGGCTGATTTTATTCCGGTCAGGCGTGCTAACTGCCCATCTACACAATCTAATATGTTAGCGAATATAAAAAGTAAAATTCCACAAATATTATATGTAAGATTTGCCGGGTAAAAAAGAAAACCAACAGAAGCTCCTATGAAAATAGAGATTACAGTCACCATATTGGGCGTAATACTTGTACTACGCAAAGAGCGGGCAATTTTGAAGCCTATAGGACGATAAAATATTCTGTCGATGATATTTTCAGTTTCGATAGATTTTAAGGAAGCTTCGTATTCTTTGTTTAATTCGCCCATCCGGTTTATTTATATGAATAACCACCATCAACAACAATGATTTCACCATTCAGATAACTATTCTCAATTACCATTTTGTAGACTTCCGCTAATTCCTCAGGTTCACAGAAACGCCCCAAAGCAACTTTCTTTTCTATATTCCGGCGAATTTCTAATGGTTTATTCTTTTGCCATTCAGTATCAACAAATCCGGGTGCAATCCCATTTACTCTTATCTCATAAGGCGCAAGGAATTTCACCAGATTTTTAACTAATGAATGGATGGCGCTTTTTGTTACGCCATAAGCTAAAGACACAGAATGAGGATAAATACCCATGGCTGAACCGGTAAAAACAATGCTTCCTCCTTTATTTATAAGAGATAACGTGCGTTGTAATAGAAAAACGGGAAAATGGACATTGCCGAAAAACACCCGTTCCCAGTCTTCCATTTGTGTATTTTCAAAGGAATCCCGGCATGTAAGCCCTGCATTGAAAACAATAGCATCCAATGATAAATGTTTTTTTGTAAGATAAGAATAGATGTCTTCTACAGACGCTTGTTTTGTTATATCGGCTTTTAGCAGAAGGATATCAACTTGTGCAAGTTGGCGTATTTCTTCACAAGTATTTTTTGCCGTATCCTCATCAGAAGCATAGGTAAGAATAAGATTATAGCCTTCTTTTCCGAGTGAAAGGGCAACAGCTTTTCCAATACCTTTCGTACCGCCTGTGATTAATACTTGCTTTTTCATCCAATTCGTTATTTTTTATCTTCCTTTACCGTAAGAGGTTTAGCATCTCGTTCCACTCGTAAATGTTGTTCGTAAGAATCGTGAATGGTTTTTCGTAAATTTGAGGTGGAAACCCCTGTTCCATAAGGGAAATAAAATACCTGTACGCCCAGTTCTTTTAAGTAATCGTATTTTCCGTACCAATCATCGCCTACAACAAAAGCGTCAATGTTTAGTTTTTTCACCAATTCGGCATGGTCAAGCGAATGTTGAGGAATAACGATATCGGGTGTTTTCAACGCTTCGATGATTTGTAAACGTTCGTTGAATGGTATAATTGGCTTTGGTTTATATGACGAAACCAATTCGTCGGTGCTTACTCCTACTATCAGGATATCAGCCAAACTGCGTGAATAATTAATCATTCGCAGGTGGTTATAATGAAACATATCAAACGTTCCCGAAGTATAAACAATCGTTTTATCTTTAAACATTTTGTATAGTTCAATTTTGAAAGCACAAACTTACGGAAAATCTCTCATACTTTCAAAAAGAAATTAGAAGGCATATAAATAAAAAATGACTATAAATGAAATATAATTTTATAACGTTTCATCTTCATCGTCTTTGGTGAGGTCGAGTTTTTCATCTACATTGCCTTTGTCAAAATATTGTTTTCGTAATGGATTTTGAGTAGCTTCTTTGTAAATCTTACGATTGCGGAAAATATCCAATGCTGCATATAATGCCTGGCGAAATGATTCTTCCGAAGCAATATTTTGACCGGCTATATCATACTCAACGCCATGAATCGGAGACGTATGAATGATAGGAAGTCCTGCCGTATAGCTTAAACCATTTTCCGTTACTAGTGTTTTGAAAGGCACTAATCCTTGATCATGGTACATAGCTAAAGTCCCATCGAATTTTTCATACATTTGGGACCCGAAAAAAGCTTCTGCAGCATAGGGGCCGAAAGTCATGATACCTTTTTTTTCAACTTCTTCCATTGCCGGAATAATAATGGATTTTTCTTCATTCCCAACTAAACCGGCATCTTCAGCATGAGGGTTTAGTGATAATATGGCTATTCTCGGTTTGACAATATTGAAGTCCTGTATCAGAGATTGATTAAATATTTCCAGTTTTTTAACAATATTCTCTTTTGTTATTTTTGTCGCAATTTCAGTTAAAGGAATAGCCTCTGTCGCTAAAGCTATGCGCAAGTCATCCTTGATTAAAATAGTTAATGTAGGAGTATGTTTGTTACCGAAATATTCAGCTAAATATTCCGAATGATTCGTGAAACTACTTTCTTTGTCTTGGATAGTATGTTTATTGACAGGAGTTGTAAGTAAAACATCAATTACGCCTCGTTTCAAATCGGAAACAGCTGTTTCTAAAACTTTCATTGCAGCAAAACCGGCTATTTCGGTAGATTTGGATAATTCTACTTTTGTGTCGTCATGTACACAATTTATGATGTTTACCCGGTTGATTCCGGCGTCTTCGGCGCGACTTATATTATTTATATTTAAAGGCGGCAATCCTAATGTTTTCCGGTGATAGGCGGCAATCTTAGAAGAGCCGTAAATAATAGGAGTGCATATTTCTGCTACACGGCTATCTAAGAATGTTTTGAGTATAATCTCATATCCTATGCCATTTATATCGCCATGAGTTATACCTACTTTAATCAATCGTTCTTCCATATAATTTTTATTAATTAGACGCCGCTCTTTCTGTCGGGGTTATTGGTTCTGCTGCCGGTTGGTCAAATTCACCCGGTAAGCGTAAGGTATATAGAGCCGCTTCTATTCTGCGGATAAAATTCCGTTTATTTGTTTCCGGTGCATATACAAAACCTTCAACCACAACTACGCGGTTATTTACTTCATCTAAGCGTGCATGGCTTACAAAAGGGCCTCCCATCATATCACCTACCATTTTCCACTGGCCGCGTAATACCCCGCAATATTTCCCCCTTAATGTAATAGGAGTATAGTTTATATTGTAACGGGCTTCTGTTGCCATATATGAATCGGGAAAGACTCCCGGTAGGTTTTTCTTTAATACAGAATCTCTTTTGGCTATAAGGTATTCTTCTGTAAATGTATTGGGATCGGTATATGGAAATGTATATACAATCATATCCGTACGTCCTGTATTGGCATTATTGGACGCCCAGAAAAAATCTTCTTCATTTCTGGAATAAGTAATATCTGTTGGCACATTCAACATAATGTCGAATCTACTTTTCACATTATCCATTACCTCACTACTGAAATTTTTCTCAAATTGCTCGGCAGCGCGATGCATTTCTATAGTAGTGAAGAACTTCGTTATTCTGTTTACCTCATTCGCTTTCATATATTCCAAGATACTTTCTTTATCGGGAGCGGTTATGGTAAGAACAACCTGTCCTTGTGTCCAACGATCGTTCTCATACGTTAACGATACTTTTGTGTACATGGAATTGTCCAGTTTTACAATGAGTATATTCCTTACATAGGTAAGAAGGCCATTGAAATTTGCCGGAGTAACATACGTGATTTTAAATGCGGATTCGGGTTGAGGTAATCCGGGGATATCCGATTCCAAGTCGGCTTTGATTGCTTTTCCTGCTTCCGAATCCCAAAGATCTTTGTTCATTGTTACAACAATTTCATAAGCAAATCCTGTTGCTTTTGCTCTTACCGGATTTGAGTTACAACTTCCGAAGATTATCGTAAAGAATAAGATAGAACTGATAATGAATGGATATACTTTCATGCCTGTATTTTTATGTTGTACAAATATAAACTTTTGTTTAGGTATAAGATGCAATGTGTATCCTTAATTCCATAATATGTATCGAACAAAATTGTTGAATTTATTGGATTTTAACATTAAATCGTTTCTTTCCATTGTTTTTTTCTGTGGATAACATTCCACAAGCGGCGAAAATATCTTCTCCTCTCGAAACACGGATAGTAGCTGTAATTCCCCGGCTGTTTAATAGATCTCTAAACTTTTCCATTTGTTTCAGATCCGAACTTTCCAAGGGTGTTTCCGGTATAGCATGAAATCGAATTAAATTTACCCGGCAGGGAATATCTTTTAATAATCCGGCTAATGCAATGGCATGCTGAGGCGAATCGTTGAAATCTTTAAAAACAATATATTCAAATGAGATCCGGCGTTGATGACTAAAATCATATTCTTTAATTAATGTAAGAATTTGATTCATCGGAAATGCTTTCTCTACTGGCATAATAGAAAAACGTTCTTTCGGGTTGGTTGCATGTAAGCTAATGGCCAAATGACAATTACTCTCATTCAGGAATCGCTTCAATCCCTTCGCTCCAATTGTGGAAACGGTAATCCGTTTGGGACTCCAGCCATAACCATATGATGATGTGAGGATTTCTAATGCTTTTAATACTTCATCCGTATTATCCAATGGTTCACCCATGCCCATAAATACAAGGTTGGTAAGTGTTTCGGCCTCTGGTAATGATTGTATTTGATTCAGTATTTCGTTTGTTGTAAGGTTAGCAGTAAATCCTTGTCTGCCTGTCATGCAAAATATACAACTCATTTTACAGCCTGCCTGCGATGAGATGCATAAGGTTGCATGTTCTTCGGTTGGAATATAGACGGCTTCCACAAAAGAACCGTCGGAAACAGGATATAGATATTTGATGGTTCCGTCAATAGATTTGAGCGCTTCGGCTGGTGGAATAACTCCTATTTCGAAATATTCTTCCAATAGGGTCCGTTTTGCAGCTGCAATATTGGTCATATCCGCAATATCGGTTATTCTTTTTTTGTATAACCAGTCTGCTATCTGTTTAGCTGCATAGGAAGGAAGGCCAACTTTTACCGAAACTTTTTTCAGCTCTTCCAATGTCATTCCTAATAATCGTTTTTTATCTTTCATATATTTAATCAAGGCTACAAAGATAAAAAAAGCTATTGTACTTTCAGGTACAATAGCTCTTTTAGATAAAAGTAATACCGTATTGAATATCTTTTTAGTAGAATCGTATGCGATTATCTACTATTTTAGCTTTATTTATTAATGTTTGAACGGCTTGGTAGCCAAAACGATATGCATTAGACGCATCCATAGTTGCTATTTGTGATTTTTCGTCGTAAGTAACACTTTCCTGATTTCTTTCATATACCTGGAAAACATATACTCCATTATTTCCGATAACAGGTTCGCTTAATTTGCCTGGTTCTGCCAATGCGATCATAGCATTTAATGTAGGTTCAGCTCCTATACCGGTTATACGACGCGTATTAAAGTTGATGAATTTAACCGAGTCTACTGATGCATTCATTGCTTGAGCATAAGCGTCTAATGAAGTCAGATTTTTACTTTTTAATTCATCTGCAATGATTTTGCCTTTTTTCTCAGCAATTAAGACCGGTTTTAGTTCTCCTTCTACAAGTGATAGCGGACGATATCCTTCAGGAATGGTTCCTTGAACAGCAGCTACAACAAATTTATTATCACATTCAAATATCTCTGAAATGCTGCCTTTTTTATTTTGGAACGCCCAACGGATAACCGGACGCGATTGGCTTATCATTTCCACTGTTTGGTCATTGGCTGTAATATTAACATTTGTCCGAATATTATATCCTGCTTCTTTCGCTGCATCATCTAATTTATCTATGTTTTGATTTTTTGAAATGAACTGATTTAAGTCATTATAGATATTACTATATGTTTTTGAACTGGGTGATACGGTCATTTCTACATCTGCAACCTTATATTTCTGAACATTCGCCGTTTTTTCAGTTACTTTATAAAGATGAATACCATATAAAGACTTCATTTGTTTGATTTCATTTAAAGGAGCTGAGAATACGCCTTGTTTAAATTCATCGTTTACGTATGTTTTGGCTCCCATTTCGGTAAGCCAACCAACTTCGCCACCGTTTTGAGCTGCTTGATCGGAGGAATAAGTACGGGCTATTTCAGCAAAATCACCTCCGGTTTTTAACACATTAAACAAACTATCAGCTAATGCTTCGTCCCTGCCTGTACCTGTAATCATGATATGTTCTACTTTTACAGAATCAGGAGCTACTGTCTGGTCAACAAGTTTAAACATTCTATACTTGTTGTTTTCGAATACCGGACCATATATTTCACCTATAGAAGCAGAGGCTACAAATGTTTTAATTTCCGGATCCAATGCATTTCCAGAAAAGAAAACATCCGCATAGGGTGTTTCCGAATTTTCATTGATTATATCAGCTATTGTATGCTCGGAACTTATTAATTCTTCTTTAATAGCTTCAATTTCAGTGCTGGCTTTTGAATAATCCGCTTCGCTAGGAACGATATCAACAGCTACATATTTAATTACTTTTGTTTCAGCTTGTTTATAAGCTTCTTTGCGTTGATTATATAGTTTTTCCTGTTCGCTTTTACTTACGCTGACAGTTGAATCGGGGATTGTAGAATAAGACTGCATGGCATAGGTAATATTTGAGCTTTCTGCCGTTTCATTAAATGCTTCTTTCGCATCCAATGCGTTTGCAGCGATCGCTTTGCTCAACAACGTTGTGTATTTTTGCTCCATGCGCTGAAGCTTAATGTTCTTTTCCATAAACAACCAGAAATTCCGGTAAGGAAGCAATTGAGCTTGTTGATCCGGAGGCAAAGATGCGATATTATCATCATCGACAGCTTTCAGGAAATCCAATAAAGCCATTTTGTCAAACATACCAGTCTCAGGGTTATGGAACATCTGATTTTGTTGAAGGATAGGTGAAATATTGTTTCCTTGAACCATATCGAAAAGTTCTTCCGGGCTAACAGTCATACCCAGTTTGTCCATCGCTTCTGTTAATACGATTTCCTGTACCATTGAATTGTATACGGATTGGCGAATTTGATTCATGTATTCTTCAGGAAGGGAAGACATGCCGGATTGCATTTTATAAAACTCCGTCATTTCTTCAATACGTTCCTGATATTGCTGGATGCTGATTACATTCCCGTCAACTTCAACTATTTTTTCTTGATTTTGTCTGAAAAATGTAGAGCCGGAATTTAGAAAGTCTCCAATGATAAAAGCGAACAACGCAACACCTACGACAATTACTAATAATCCTGCTTTGTTCCTGATCTTTTCAAGCGTAGCCATTTATCTTTTCTTATTTTTTAAGTTTATATTACAGTTCAAGGGCACGAAGATACGAAAAAAAGAAATTGTCACATCTTTTCTCATACTTTTTTTAAGGTAACTGCGTTAAATCCGTAGAATCGTTTCTTGGTGTATCGTTTACGGGGAAGATACCTTTTGTATTGAATATTTTATATTTTGTCAGATTTTGGTTGGATTCGAATCCGATGCCGGTGATAACCTGTTCTTTTTGTTCAATCCGAATAAATTTATCCGAATAGATTTTTTTTTCTGTTCCACCCCAGTAAAGTTCGGACGTTTCAAAATATTCGCCTTCCAGGTTTTTTATTTCCACATTTCCTACTAACTTCCATAATTCTTTTTTTTCATAGTAATAAGCCGTATCGGATTTTACAGTTGCCTCTGCCCGGAATAACGTATCAAACTTTTCAAGATAAATCCCTTCCGGAAAATACCAATAAGGTTCGGCGGCTTTACTAAACATGAGCCATTCTTTGGCGTTGGCTCTGTAACGAGTTACTCCCGAGTCCGAAATGAGTGTAGTTACTTCGGTAGTCCGCATGGTATATGATTTCTCAGGATCAAACGAAACTTCTACCACCTCTTTCTTTTCTTTTGAACAAGAGGCAGATAACAAAAGAAGCATAACAACTATCACAGGAATAGTTGTTATGCCGTTATTATTCGTTTTGCGATGGAAACGATTCATAAATGATTATCTGACAAGCGTGCGTTCTCCAATCCAGCCGCCAATTGTAATGGCCTTTCCTTTTTCAAGTTCAGGATGCATGAAAATTTCTTCGGTAGATGGGAAGTGAGCGCGATAGCTGTTAATTAGCTTGTTGGCTTCTTCCGCTACACTTGAGTCTACTTGTCTTGCTCTTTCAAATTTATCTACGGCAGCATAAAACACTGTTTTTTTAAGAACTGGGTCTGTATATATATTACCGGCTGTTGCTACATACATTTTACCGATTAGCAGATAGGGACTTCCATTATTGGGCGTAATTTCCAATGCTTTCTGGCAATATTGTCTGGCTCTGGAGTAGTTGTTTTGTTCAAATAACAATAGCGCTATCATATAGTAGTCGTCGGCTTTAACGTCATTTTCGGTTTCCATACCGGCAGCTTCTTCAAAGAAATTGATAGCTGTTTCATACTCTTTTTTCTTTATAGCCTGCCGGGCTAATCCCATGGCAGATTCTGCTGTTGGCTCTAATGCATGTGCATACTCGGCGGCAGCAAAATAAGCGTCTATTTCATTACAACGCATCCTTCTTAAAAGCGTGATTGTTTCTTTTAAGAAAGCAAGGTTATCTTTATTTTGCTGTATTCTGTCAGCATATAAATTCTGCAATGTTTCGCAATCGGCGGCGCCACTTTGAGCGAAACCTGTATCAAATCCTGTTTTTAGCGCCTGAAGTGTTTCTATATCCTTTTCGTTACCGGCAGCAGTTGCAGCAGCTAATTGTGCTTCTATTATGGCAGAAGCTGTCAAATAATCCTGGATATATGCATCTTTGTGATTTTCATCAGCAGACAATAGCTGGTTAGAAGCAAGCACATAATAAGATACCGCCAGTGCTTCTGTTTTGTTGCCAAATTCGTCAATTACTTCTTTTGTCCAGTCATACATCACTTTCGGATCGGCCTTTTCGCCTTTCAACTGGAAATAATCTTGTACTTTACGTGATACAATCCAGTCTTTTCCGTATCTGTTGTCATCACCAAAATATTTTATACGCTGATCGTATACACCCATCAATTTGTCAATTAAGGCGTCTCTTTTTGCAGGATCGGTTTCATTAGCAATTTCCCAAATTACAATACGTACACCATACAAATAAAGGTCTTTTGTAGACGAAGGACATTCATCATAGGCTATTTTCCAAAATTCGTAAGCATCTTTGTAATTCCCAGCTTTAGCATAAGGGATAAACAGGCTGATATTAGTAATACAACGAACGCTGTCTTCGCCGGAACCGAACGGCGTACCGATATCAACACCTTTTTGTGCGTATGCAGAAGATGCCCCAATTAAACATCCGGCTGCAAGAAGAAATACTTTGATTTTCATATCTGTCTTAATTATTTAATGTTTGTCTCAAAATTAGATTTAATCGACTTTAAATTTAAAGAACCATCGTTCATTGAATGTGTAATTAACAGTAAAACGGAAATGTTGTTGATCTATTAATAGTCTGGTTTCCGGTTTAATTTTTACATATTCAAATGATACATTTAAATAAGAACGGTTATCTATTAATGGCAGTCCGAGACCAATACTTGCTCCAAATTCATTATAACTTGAATTGTTTACCTGCAGATACGAATTACTATAATGAATACCGGCGCGGTATCTTACCCGACTAAAGAATACTCTGTTTTGATTATCGGGAATAAATTCGCCGCCGGCTGCTACGCGTATACGGTTTTTAAATTCATTCGATTTATTAAAAAAACGAGCTTGTCCCCAGTTTTCGTATGAAAAGTCGGTTGCCAAAGTTAGTTTATTTTGTTTTACATATGATATTCCAAACCCGATAGAATGTGGTATATCAAATGCTTGGTTTCTTGTTGTATCTCCTTCCATCGGGGTACCGCTTTCATTAGAAAAAACATCGAAAGAAGTTGTATTCAACTTCTTTTTAGGAGAATAAGCTACTCCTAAAGTAAAACTTTCCCTTGCACTGAATGGATGTGTATACTGAAGTCCGAAATCCAGTTTAACGTCTCTCACTTCCAGTTCTTTTGAGCGATACGTAATATTGCTTCCGTCAGTTATAATTTGTAACATCTGCTTGTGTGTCATACGTCCAAACAAGTAACCTATATTAGCTCCGACTGAAAGACGCTTCTTCCATATATCTATAGACAATCCCGCGTACACTTCGTTTAATCCGCCTGTACCGGAAAACTGCTCTATATAGTTTACATCGTTTATTTTCTCAGAACCATAGTTGTAACCTACATAAGAGTAGGGTAGAAGTCCTGCACTGACAGCTATCCTGCGATGTACCGGAAATTGTAAGGCTATGTATTCTATGTTACCATTGAGCCTGCGTTCGTTATGGATGCCATCATTAAACCATGATAACTGCCCGGCTACGCCGAAATCGAAGATAAACGTAAGCGAATCCATGCTTGTATATGAAGCCGGATTCATAGGGTTTATCTGTTTGTTCGAACGTAAACCATATCCTATACCTCCCATCGCCCGACCAGCTCCAAAGGAACGATCGGCTAATTCACCATAACCATATCTCGTATAGGGCGAGTTAGTGTTGTTTTGGGCCGGCAAAACCAATGGGATGGCTAAAAGAATGCCAGATACTACAACTCTCTTTATTTTCAGCATTATACTCTAAAATTCGATTTAATCCTATCAACACTAAATTAATGTTTGCAAAGATGATATTTTTTAGCCGTTTGGCAAAATAATTCGTATGGCCACCTGTTAAAAAAACCAAAAGGTTTGGATATTTTAGGTGTAAATCATTGATGTAACCGTCCATTTCGTAGCAAATCCCATATACAACACCTGCCTGTATAGCCGTTTCCGTATTGTTCCCTATCGGTGGGATCATTCTTGTTTCTTTGACTAACGGAAGCTTTTTTGTGTAATAATTTAATGATTTGAACCGGGTGGTCATGCCAGGTGAAATATTTCCACCGAGGTAAACGCCCGTAGCTTCTATTAATTCATATGTAATGGCGGTTCCTGCATCGATAACTAAAATATCTTTTCCCGGTTCCAGATAATGAGCGCCTACCGCAGCTGCCAGACGGTCTTTTCCTAATGTTTCCGGCGTCTGATATTGTACTTTTATCGGTAAAGGAACCTTTTCATCCAACAGGATAAAATAGTTGAGCCTGCTTTCAAGAAATGACGATGTTTCCTGATTGGTTCCAGTCACAGTTGACATAATACCATACTTCAAGTCATAATTCAGAAAAAGGAATGCTATATCCGATACATTAAAATCATCGTATATAAAAGATGTTTTTAGATGGCCATTCTCAAATATAGCAACTTTTGTAGCCGTATTACCTTGTTCAATAATAAGATTCACCTGTTTGTATATTTTCTGCAAAGGAAAGCAAAAATAATGAATACTTGTCTTATCCGGCTTCTAATCTTTTTCCTCGCGCACTATCTATCTACTTTTTTCATCTCCTTCTTTAGTCTTCAGTCTATTACAAAATATTGATTTACAAAACAAAATCCTAAAAGTACATCCTTTAGCCTGCCTTCAACCGAAAATAAAAAGAAAGGTCTTTATTTCCTCGAAAAAAGATTATGATCCTTTTAGGAAATCATTGTGATGCTTTGGTAAAGGCATCACAATGGTATAAATCAACACTTATGCAATCTTTTTTTGGCAGAAGATTGAATAACTCACAAATTTCACCTATTTTTGTTTCTATAACAAGCGCTTTTTGGTTATATTATTAAAGATTTATGAGACTTCTAATATATGAATAATTTCTTAAACACTTATTTTTTAATTATACTTTTGTATAAGGGAAACTTGAGTTGCTTGATTTAAAAAATTTGTCCTGATGTTGTTTCTCTTTGGCTGAATGGGAAATTTCGGTTTAGAAATCTGAGAAATTTGAATATTGATTGACTGTAAACGAAATTAATTTCGGATGTTTTGGAAGATGAAAAAATACATATAAAAGCACTTATACAAGGTAGCAAAGACGCATACACAATACTCTATAAGCACTATTGGCGGCAAACATATAGCTTCAGCCGTCTCTACCTTAAAGATACCAAAGAAGCAGAGGAAGTTGTACAAGAAGTATTCATCCGCATCTGGGAATCGCGTGCCATGCTGCAGGAAAACGAAAATTTAAAAGGATTGCTCTTTATAATCACCCGCAACATTATCTTCAACCAACACCGTAAACGCCTCAATGAAACAGCATGTAAAATGGCCTTCCTCGCCGGTATGGAACAAAGCTACGACATAGAAAAAGAAATTGAAGCAAATAATCTCAGTGAACATATTGATCGTATTATAGCAGGCCTTCCTCCACGGCGGAGGGAAATATTCAATCTAAGCCGCAAAGAAAATAAAAGTTATAAAGAAATAGCTCTACTGCTCAATATCTCGGAAAAAACAGTGGAAAACCAAATAGCCGAATCACTAAAATACTTGAAAAAAAATTTATATTCCTTATAAATGCAATAGGGGAGAAAGCCCTCTCAAGTGTATTTATAATAAACAAACAAACAAAATGTCGCAACAAGATAGGCATACTATCAAAAAACAACCGGAAGACACTTTGGATATGAATAACATATCCGACAAGTTTAACAACCCCCAAGTAATTGAACACATGCAGCGGCAATGGGACAATGCAGCACAAGACCATCCTCCGACGACAGACGACAGACGGCGGGAAAAGCATATCTGGATAAATATAGGTAAACAAATAGACCGTCATCCGCAACGACAGATGACATTCTATAAAATGTATAGCGCAGCAGCTACTATATTCCTTCTGCTTAGTATTGGGATAACCTTCAAATACATAATAGGGAAAGAAAAGCAAGTCATAAACATCAACCATTCAGGGATTTGCCGCATAGCTGACTTTACCTTGCCCGACGGAAGCAAAGTCAGCATAGG
>JAISDJ010000180.1 GCA_031264865.1 Tannerellaceae bacterium
TCTATACGGTATTCATTCCAGCAATCCTCATCACTATCAGAACAGTCGTGGCAATACCCGTAAGAATCTGTCTCGTGCCTATATGCAGGACGGCAATACTTTTGAGGGTCGCCACATGGAAAAAAATCTCCAAGTCCACAGCCACAACACCCATCATTACCCGCAAACCCATCAAAGCCTTGTTCTTTCAGGTAGTCTTCAAGTATCTGTTTAATGTCCACCTTATTGCACCTTTCCAGTTTATTCATATTACTCCCTCGCCATCCTACTGCTCAAACAGCGGGGATAGTGAGGGAATACTTTCTATTCAAAATAACTCGCCTGACGCATAACGGTAATCATGTTATCACATCTATATAGAAACAAGGTACCTTATACTGTACGGCGATAAAATGTTCACACCGACATCCATCGTATTCATGCCAATTACCAAGAAACAAGGCTATATCGGCAAGAGCGAGACCTTCACTAATCGACTTCCCCAGAAATTGTAGCCGGTTACCGTTAAAATTTTCAAAATACGTTTCAACGAGTTCAAAGCCTACGATACTTGTTTTGAACTTATCAAGCGCATCGTTGCGCTCTTTCAAAATTTCTTCTTTTGTTTTGCCTTTCATTGGTTGCGAAACAAAAACCTTCATCACTTCTTTACCTCCTCTTTTAATCTACACCCAGAGAATAAATCAACACGATTAACCAAACAGGGAATAATCTCGCAATGCCAATCTTTCCAATGAATACAGTTTCCGCAACCGGGTTCAAGACCTCCCTGACAGCTATACCAATAGCCGTTATCCTTTTCCCATTGACTCCTTTTCCGTGATTCTTTTTCCCAGTCAACAGTTCTTTCATCACTCTCCATTTCCCCTCCTCTCCTTACCCTGACATTCAGGGCGAGTCCATGAACCGATAACCATACTACGGTACCCACCAATTTTAAGAGTCCATCCACTTTTTTTCATTATCTCTCGCGCATCACTTCTAACGGCTGCTTCCAGCGTTACCCTTTTTTTACAACTGTTGCACAAAAAAGTATGCGTCTCGTTCAAAATTTAGTCCTCTCTATTAATTATCTTGGTCGCTTTTTCCAACGCTTCGTGAGCAGCGGCTATTTTGCCAAGAGATATAAACTCCTCAAGTTCATTTATTCTAAAGAAAATTTTCCCCCCGGTTGGCTTATAGTAGGGGATTTTCTTCAAGTGAATGATCCTGTAAAGATGCGCCCTGGAATATCCGGTAAACTCCATCGCGTCCTTAATCCCTGTTGCCTTCTTATTTAGCATAAACTATGCCTCCATATTGTAGTATAGACAGTAACGGAACATATTTACTGATACCCAGCGCTGCCGCGGCGTGGCTGCCGGATATACCATGCGGTTTACTTCCCATTTTTACCCTCCATAAGTCCTATTTTGTATCCCCGCACAAAGGCAAGGAAACCCATTTGCGTTACTGAGTTTGCAGGCGGTCGTAGTTCGACTGTTTGCTCTATCGCAAAGTCTGTTTGTACGCAGATTTCCCTGGAATCATCAATTTTACGTTTCAAGTAAAATTCCCATAGCCTCTCAAGCGTTTCTCTATCTGTTTTCATGATCACTCCTTAGAATAACTTTCCCTGCTGATTTCCTGTCGGCGAAAAGAATTCAAGGTATTTATCTACCTTTTCTTCTAATTCTTTTGCTTCCCTAAGCACGGCGGGGCTTTTGGTAGTAAAATACTTTTTTTGCGCCTGCCGCATTTTGCGTACCATTTCTATCAATCTCCTTCTCGAAGCTGAATCTTCTTTGGCTGCTACTGTATACACAGCCATGAAGCTCAAAAACGAATGGGGGTCCATTTCTGCGTTTTTTCTTTTTAAGAAACCGACAGTATCATAGTAATCAATTACGTCAACTTTACTATTATTAGAAAATAAATCGTAAAAGGTTTCTAGCTCTTCATTGCTTGCCATTTCTCCTCCTATTAAGAATCGTATCCGCCTGCTTGGAGTATTACTACCTCCAAGGAGATACGATTTAAATTCCTCTTGCATGAAAAATAACATGCTGCTATTCGGCTTGTGTATAGGCCCTTTTACCTTAGCTACCTACTCGGCTCAGGGGGCCGCATGATACACCTCCCTTGATGGCATCATCACTATCATATCCACGGTCCGTTATATACAGGCAGTCTATGACCAAAATTCCATACGCCTGTAATCCACGTCCAAAAATCATTCATCATATTTTTGTATGGCCTAAAACCCATGCTCTAAGGACTTTTCCAATGGCAATAATACCATCAACCCCTACTCTCTCACCAAAATTTTTAATGGCTAACACCACCCTATAGATTGTCCCTCCCATAATAACCTCTCTATTGATGTTGATTTTTACTTTCCCGCTTTCTTACTTCGGGAAATCCGTATTCCCGCTTTTCACGATCTTTTGATATGAAAAGCAGAATAAAAACAATTCCTAAAACTATGATTGCCGAACTTAGCTGTTCCATACGCATTATCCATGTATTTTTTTGATATTAATCATCAAATATTTCGATTCTTCTTTGGTTATCGAGTCTCCTCCTTCGGCTTCCAGTCATCAGGTGGCGGACCAGCTTCGGTAAAAACACAAACGCGGCCTATTTTCAAAACCCGTTCATTTTTAATCTTTTCGAGTTTATCCACATAGTATTGATTGGTATTTTCTCTATACTCGAAAAATACAGGCCATGTATCCGGCCAAGGCTTGCCCGTGCGCTTATTATACTGCTCCGGAGTCTCAAAGCGGGGCTGTGTTTGCAGTATAGTTATAGTATCCACAATATCGTCAAGCGCTACATCGAGCAATTTCCTAATGCTTGCTATCTCATTGAATTGGAATGCGCATCAACAACCTTATCTCTTGCCTCTTCTAACAATTCAATTTCCTCTTTTCTGTATCTACCCATTTTTTATTCCTTTATGCGCCTATCGCGGCCAATGTAAGGGCCCGCGCAGTATTTACCGGCACGGCGTTGCCTATCTGCTTTGTCTGTTCCGTAGTGTTCCCTGTTATCACGTAATCGTCCGGGAAGCCTTGAGCGCGTTTTAGCTCGTGGCTCTTGAGCATACGGAACCTGATGTCCAAATCATAAGCATCAACAAGGCCGTGTGAATTACCTCCAGCACATATCGTTGGCATCGTTTTATCAAGAGAAAAATTTCTATTATCGCTTCCTGAATGATTTACCGTAATTATAAACGGCTCTATAAGGCTTATCGCTCCTGCCGTAGCGATAGTCGGTACTGGCCGGTTGAGAGTCCGCGCCGCCGCGCAAGATTGCTGCCCAAGTAGGAATGGCTCCACGAGAGCGTGATGATTGCCGGAAGTGGTAACGGTAGGCAAAGGCCGGTCAAGGCTATGGACATCATTAGAGCCGTATAAAACGGTCAGAAACGGTTTTGCATAGTCCTTCCAGTACTTCTCTATCCCAACCGCTATGCGTCTAATCGTGGCGTCAGCCAGGGGCTTCTTACGGTCGAAAATGGACGTTCCGGGAATTGACCAATCAATAATATCCTGCGCCGGAACCCAGGGTTTGTAACCTAAAAGATTATCTCCAGCCCCTTCAAAATGGGTTATTTGCGGCCATACTATGCGCTTGCGGCCCTTGACCGCCTGTATGAACAGGCGGCGGCGCGTAGTGGGGTCTCCATAATCCGCAGCGACAAGGATTTTCCAATCCACGGTATAGCCTAGGCTCCGAATAGAGGAAACAAAGGCGCGGAAGGTTTTCCCTTTCTGGTTCTAGACGGGATGGCCTGTTGTATCCAGCGGCCCCCACGAGAGAAACTCAGGCACATTCTCAATAATCACGCGCTCCACGTAAAGTTCGGAAAGCCATTTCAAAACCATCCATGCTGAGGCACGGCTCTGGTCGCTCCGGGGCCTACCGCCACGAGCTATGCTGTGATGAGTACATTCAGGCGAGGCCCAGAGCAAGTCCAGCCTCTTGCTGGGGACCGCCTTTGTGGGGTCTATATGCTCGACCGATTGGCAAAGATGCTCTGCGTCCGGGTGATTTTTCGCGTGGGTTTCGATGGCGCGTTCCCAATGGTTAATCGCCGTCAGATGTATTTTCATGTCCCGCGCTGCAGTTGCCTTAAGTATGCCGGTCGATTCTCCCCCCGCGCCACAAAACATATCCACCACTTCAAAGATTTTATCGCATAATTTAATTACCTTTTTCATCTTGTATCACCATTCCCCAATAACGACACGTCCCCTTCCCATGAACCGTATCTGGTCCGATATTAATATTGTCGCAATGACCCATATACTTGAGCTCAGAATGTTGTTTGTAATTACAACATTCTCCACAAGAACGATAGATCGGAGTCCGGTAGTGAAGTTTGAATATATCAATCTTCTTTTTTTTCATCTTGTACCTCCATTTTTTCGACTGTACCAGTCGATAGTAAATCAAATGCCCGGTATTTTTTTGATGTAATCGGATATCTGCACCATTTCCGCGCAAAGCGAATCCACTCAGGCACCCTTTCTCCTGATTTATCCCTATAGAGCATCGCCATTGGCATAAAGCCTGCTGCGATGCATTCATGGAGGCGTTTCTCAGCAGCATCTAAGGTATCCCCTGAATATCCAACTAATACATAGGCCCTGAGATTATAAGATGCACGATTAAACCCATTGGACAAAAGTAATTTCCCCGCCTCAAATAAAGGTTCCCTATCCTCTGGGCCATCGTAAGCAAAAAATAATGCTTTCGGTCTTAATTTTTTTAACGCTTCAACATGCCATAGTTTTAACCGTGCAGCTTCTAAACCACCGGTAAAAAGAGGCCGGTGGTTTTGCTTAGCCAGCATAGAGAAAACTTCTTGTATATGATTTTTACTACAGGCCAATAGATTATCATCAAGGACATTCCACCCTTCAGTTACAGGTAATTCACGCAGAGGGCCTTCGCGCTTTGAAACAGAACAAAATCAGCAGCGATTAGGGCACCCTCTTGAGGTAATAACATACCCTTTTTTCAAATACATTCCGGGGGTAAATTCTTCTCCCCTTTGCCCTGTTGCAGGGCCGCCGATAGAAACCGGCGCCACTTGCCGCCACGCCTTTTCGAGCATTGCCACTTCCGGTAAATCCCATGAAAAAGTAATTGAGATATGAACCATATCCACATTCATATCCCAAGAGAAAAGGTCGGGGCTTCCAATAAAGGCAAGTTCGTCCGTGGGTGTGGCGTTGGTTCGCCGCGGAAATACCCTTATTATTCTCACGTTTCGTTTAACCATAATTAATCCCCGATAAAAAAGGCTGACTGTATGTAGCTTTTATGCGCTTATAGGCAATTTCAAAATAGGTAGCGTTTATTTCAGAACCGATATATTTTCTTCCCGTCTTTGCACACGCCACTCCGAAACTCCCGGAACCCATGAAGGGGTCGTAGATGGTGTCTCCGGGGTCTGATATAAGGGCTATGATACGTTCGGCAAGGCGGACGGGCTTCTGCGTCGGGTGAACCGCATTGTAATGGGTTCTGCCTATACTGATAATAGACTTTTCAAACATGCCATTCTCAATCATGGCCAACCGGGAACAGCTTGAATCTGTAGTCATGCGTTCTTTCGTGAAACTTACTCCGTATCTGCTTTAGGACTGGAATTCAAGCCGCGTTTTCTTTTCAGCTACCACTGTTTTCAGTTTTTCTATGCCGCCCGGCTTGTCCAGAGCGTTGGATATTCGGCGTAAATCACCAGCTATGACATCAAAGTTGTACACTTTTTGTTCCTCGTATGGCACTCTCGGCTGATTTAATGCCCCCGTCTTTTTAGTATGCACGGATATAGTCTCGTGTACCCGCGTTATATGTTTGGAGATGCCGGATGGTTTCAGCTTATTCCACACAAGCTCTTCTTTGAACAAAAACCCCATTTCCGCAAGGCGGGTATTCCAGCGGTAAAACGATGTTCCCCGGCCAAAAAGGGCGATGAAGCCGTCATCTGGTAACATACGTTTAGCATTTTCAAACAATATGGCTTCGTCAAACTCTTTGTCAAAGTCTTACGTTTTGATATAGAGATAAGGCGGATCGGTGAAAATATGATCTGCATAATCAATATGAGGAATTACATCCTCCATCCTGCCTAGGTAGATGTTGCTGTCATTTATGGTTTCTTTTCGCATCAGTCATCCGTTAAAATTTCATCTTTCTTTGCCGTCATAGTTCCAGCGCCTCGCCAAAATCCATGCCGATCCTCCAGGTATTCCAAAAATTTCTGCGATCTCGGCGATAGACTTACGCGATATGCGCGTTTGGTAATCGCATATCTGCTTTTCTATCTCGTCCCACATATCAGGAGGGCCCGCAAAAAGTTTTCTTTCAACTTCACCTAAACTGATAGTCTCATCAATCAAGTGATGAAGTTTCTTAAAAGTCTTATTTGATATTTTTGACATCTATTCTTCCCTCCTTTTGTGTGGTGTTGTGCTTCATTGAAGCGGATTCATCTAAATTACCCATCAAAATGGAAA
>JAISDJ010000226.1 GCA_031264865.1 Tannerellaceae bacterium
GCGTTCTTTGTTCGTCAAAATATTGTAAATCAGAGTAAAAACACAGTTCTTTAGTTTCTGTTATCTGCACCCTGTTACCTGTTCATCTCCGGTAACAACCCGGTTAATGGTCTGGTAACCTTCCGCCTGTATTATTCTACTTTTATTGTATTTTCCGGTGATGGAAAAACGATACGAAATACAGCATATATAACTGACGGTCAGATTAATTACTCCATTCTTCCAAAATCCGCTTCCAATGCGAGATATTTCGATGAAATAAGACAGGTTTGCTGTTCATTCTTTAGTAACATTCCCATTACTATCTATTGTAAATATCCTTTCCAGTATAACATCTTTTCCATTCGCATCCATATCATATTCAACAAAATAGAAATTCGTCTTCTCTTTAATCATCTTGTAACTGATCGTGTATACCATTGTTGTCGTGCGATTTTTTGTAATCCTGGATTGTATCTTAAAAACCAGTACTTTTATTATTGGAGATTTTTGCGTACGTTTGTTCTACAATTGATGCAGATGGCTTCTCCTATCATAAAATACAAGATAGCTCTTTTCGGATGGATATTGTTTATTGCACTGGCGTCGTTTCTGCAATGGACAAATGCGTATCATTTTCTTTTTATTGAGCAAAATCAGTTGTTCTTGTTTTCCGGTTCATATATTGGAGACAGGATCATGATTCCGGGAGGGGTGTCTTTGCTTATTGGGGAGTTTTTGGTACAGTTCTTTATTCTGCCTTATGTTGGGGCGATTATAACTGCTTTGCTGCTTACCGGTGTGGGATTGCTGACGGCTCTTATCTGTAAACGAATTGCGCCGGCTTTTTCTTTGTACCTGTTTTACTGTTTACCGGTTTTGTCTCTATTGTTTATGCACTTTGATTTTAATTATCAGATACAGGGGACAGTCGCGTTTGTTTTTTTGCTTTTGTTTGTTTATATTTATCTTTCTGTTGCTGCTTTCAGGTATCGTTTGTTCATGGCGGTTATTGCTGTGCCGTTCCTTTTTTGGTGGGGAGGACCTGTTGCATGTCTTTATGCTTTTTGTGTCTTTTTGTGGGAGTTGCTGAACCGTACACGTGGCTGGTATTGGATGTTCCTGGTAGTATTGGAGGCTGTAGTTATTGCTTGGGCAAATGTGTATTTTGCTATATTAGGTGAATATAAAGTTGCCTTTCTGCCGGATATCTATTTTCATAAAGGGTTAGTGGTTCCTTTGACGATTTATTTTTCATGGATTTCGTTACCTGTTATATTGGTGGCTGCTTATTTACTCCGGGGCATAGAACCGCAAAAAAAGAAAACGCAGATTATAGCAGATGCGATGCAATTATTGTTAATCATTGGCTTATCATGGATAAGTATTCCTATCTATAATGATACTAAATCATCTAAACTTAAACAATTGGATTATTATGCCCGAACGCACCAATGGGACAAACTTATTGAAAATTGTAAAGGCCGCCTGAATAATTATCTTTACCTCTGTTATTTGAATATGGCTTTAGCAGAAAAAGGAATGTTGGCTGATAAGGCATTTGCTTTCGATCAACGAGGCGGGCAAGGATTGTTTATTCTCTGGAATAAAACGGCTTCTACATCTACCTTATTGAGTGAGTTACATTTTACGGCAGGTACTATTGCCATAGCACAGGAAAAAGCATTTGAAAGTTATATTAGTTCAATAGGTTATGGAAATCCACGCATGTTACAACGTTTGGTGCAAACGAATTTGATTTATGGTGAATATCCTATAGCAGAGAAGTATCTGGATATGCTAGATAGAACTTTTTATTATTCGGATTGGGCAAAAAAACATCGTAAATATCTGTATAATGATGCGGAAGTTGATAAAGATGCTGTATTGGGAGAGAAACGCAAGGGATTACCGGAAACAAATTTTTTATCGAATTCGGCTCAGGTAGAGAAGGGTTTATTATCGGTAGCCGAACGATGTCCGGAGAATCGTAAGGCGATTGAATACGTTGGAGTAGGCTATTTGTTGATGAAGAATTTAGACGCATTTGAAAACTTGATGAATCGCTATTATAATACGGAGATACTATCTTCTTTACCGATCTCTTTCCAGGAAGCTATTATTATACTTTATGAAGCAAATCCAGAAGTTTGGGCTCATTACAATGTTTCCGAATCTATTATCCGGCGATTTGCCGACTTTAAACGACTGATACAAACAAACCGGGGAAATCCGCCTGTCGCCGAGGCAACTCGTCTATACGGGGATACTTATTGGTGTTATTTTATGTTTAAATAGAAGTGTATGCGTAATCAACTACTCTGCCTACTTGTCTTGTTATTATCAGGAGCCTGTTCTCATTCTCCGGTTAAGGTGGATGAGGAAATAAATCAACTGCCGGAGATATTTCCGGATTATACAGGTTGTATAATTCCACCTAATATTGCTCCTTTGAATTTTGCATTGGCAACAGGCTATGATGAGGCGTATGTTGTTCTTTCTTGTGGTGATAAAGAATGGGAAGTAAGAGCAGGAAAGGATCAATTTACTTTTCCGGTTTCGAAATGGAGAAAGTTCCTGCAGCTATCGAAAGACGACGCTATCAGTGTAAAGATTAAGGTTAAGAAAGATGGAAAATGGGTAGGATATATTCCTTTTCAGTTACAAATTGCTCCGGAACCGGTAGACCCTTATATTGCTTACCGGCTGATAGAGCCTGGTTATGAATTATGGAACCAAATGGGTATCTACCAACGAAATCTTGAAAATTATACCCAAAGCCCGATTATCGAAAATAAGATGACAGACAATAATTGTATGAACTGTCATTCGTTTTGTATGCAGAATCCCGGGAAAATGTTGTTTCATATCCGAGGCTCTTTAGGAAGTACTATTTTATTAAACGGGGATAAGATAGAGCGGTTAAATACAAAAACAGATCAAACCATGTCTGCATTGGTCTATCCTTCCTGGCATCCCGGCGGGCGGTATATCGCTTTTTCGGTGAATGACACGAAACAGGCTTTCCATATGAATCACCGGAACCGTGTGGAAGTATACGATTATAAATCGGATATAGTTGTATACGATGTAGATAAACATGAAATCATCACAACGCCTTCACTGTTTTCCAAAGATCGACTGGAAACATTCCCTACCTTTTCTCCAGATGGAAAAACACTTTATTTCTGTACAGCCGATACATGTTCCATGCCCGGTGAATTTACAAAAATGAAATACAGCCTTTGTTCGATTGCTTTCGATCCGGAAACCCGCCGGTTCGGTACGGTTGTAGATACCTTATTTCATGCAGAGGAGAGTGGCATGAGCGCTTCATTTCCCCGTGTTTCGCCCGACGGAAAATACCTTATGTACACAAAAGCTGCCTACGGCAACTTTTCTATTTGGCACAAGGATGCGGATTTGTACCTGATAGAGCTTGCTTCGGGGAAACATTTCCCATTAGAAGCAGTCAATAGTGAGGATGTGGAAAGCTATCATTCATGGAGTAGTAACAGCCGTTGGATTGTATTCAGCAGTCGTCGCCTGGATGGTTTGTATACCCGTCTGTATATTGCTTATATAGATGCAGACGGGCAGGTAGGAAAGCCCTTTCTTGTTCCTCAGAAAAAGGTAAATTTCTATCATGATTTCATGAAATCGTATAATATTCCTGAATTTATAACCGGGAAAGTGAAAGAACAGGGATATCGAATCGGGCAAACAGCAAAAAAAGAAAAGGGAATAGATGTTTCGTTTGGTAAAATAAAATGACTATAACTTGTCAAAAAAGTACACCCTCTTTTTTATCGAGTAGGAGAAACGAACGAATAGACTTAAGCGCAATCTGCTTCCGAAGGTAATTATTTACCAAGACTACAAAGAAGAGCTATGAGAACTTAAGAATTCACCTAATGCTTCCAAAGAAATGTTTTTATCTATTATTTTACCCGTGTTATCTATTAAAAAATTACAGGGGAAAGCATTTATGGAAAATCTTCGGGACTCTGTTCCATCCTTGTCCCAATATTGTTTCCAAACAAGTTTTTCCTTAACAATAACATCTTCCCATTCTTTTTTATCTCTTATTTGATCTACAGAGATTCCGATTATTTCAAATCCGCTACCACTGTATTGTTTGTACAAATTTCTCATACGACTGAACTGTGCTAGACAGGGGGCACATTTACTAAACCAAAAATCGACTAATGTAAATTTATTTTTGAGAAAAATACAGGATGATAAATTTTCTTCACTTGCATTTTGACAATTAAAAGGAGGAAACATCCGACCTACAAAAAGTTGTCTGCTATTTTGTATCTTTTCGTCTAAAATTTTGCCTGCATACCCATTTTTCAATACTTCCGAAAAGTTATTATAAATAGAATCAAATATAGGCTCATATCCCCAATTCATTAACCTGACAAGATCCCAAAATGCAATTTTAGAGTTTGGATTCCTTTCTGTGTATTTTAATAATGCACTATCGCTCGCATTATAGATAGCTTTCTGCTCTTCATCCAAAATCAGTCTTATTGAGCCAGGCAAATCATAATTATAGAGTTTATACAAACTATCTATTTTTTGATCAAATAAATCTTTTTTTGCATTAATCTCTTTATAAAAAGTAATGTAATTTGGATATTCTTCCAGCATGGTCTTGTTTTTAACCACAGGTACTTTTCGCACCGAGTCTATATTGATAAAAATAGTCTGTACACCTTTATCAACAACAAAATCCGATGATACGTAACTGCTATCCAGTGTGATAAACACTCCTTGTGATTCCGGAATGTATCCAGAGATAGAAAACCTCCTGTTTTTAATTTCTGCTATTATTTTGTTTGTCTCACTCGGTATGTAATCCGGGTAAAAGTTGAGATATATTTTACCCGAATCGACATTGACAGTACCATCTATTTTGAAATTAGAATTCTGTCCATTTATCACAAAAGAATTAATTAGACACCAAAATAGGATAAGAAATAATACACTGCATTTTTTCATTTTTTAAACATTAAAGGTATCAAACAATATTTACTCAGATAAAAATATTAAGAAAAGAGGGTGTGCCACATTTGACACACCCTCTTTTTGCTTTGTGTTATTATAATATCTGCATTCCTTCCTCTTTGGCCAATTGGTCTTCTCCGGAAGGAGTAATTAGTTTATAACCCTTCCCATGAATGTTGATAATTTCAATGGAGGGGTCTTCTTTTAGTAATTTGCGCAGTTTGGTGATATATACGTCCATGCTGCGGGCATTGAAGTAATTATCATCTACCCAGATTGTTTTAAGTGCGTAATTACGTTCCAGTATTTCGTTGGCATGTGCACAAAGAAGGCTCAATAATTCGCATTCTTTTGTTGTCAGCTTGGTTGCTTTGTCACCGATAGAAAGCGTTTGTTTTTGTGTATCGAAGAAGAAGTTCCCAAGTTTATAGAATGGGATATCTTTCAACTTCTTACCTTTTACACGGCGAAGAATCGCTTCGATACGGAGCAATAGTTCTTCCATGCTGAATGGCTTAGTCAGGTAATCGTCGGCGCCAATCTTGAACCCTTCCAAAATATCTTCTTTCATTGTTTTGGCAGTAAGGAAGATAATGGGTATATCGGGATTGATAGAGCGGATTTCCTGTGCTAACGTGAATCCATCTTTCTTCGGCATCATTACATCAAGTACGCAGAGGTCGTATTTACCTTTTGTAAATCCTTTATAACCAGCTTCTCCATCGGAGAACAGATCTGTGATATAACCTTTCGCTTGTAGGTATTCTCTTAACAACATTCCAAGGTTCTCATCGTCTTCGCAAAATAAAATTCTCAGTTTTTCTTCCATAACTAACTTTTTATAAGAGGTAAAGTAATAATAAATTTCGTTCCTACATTTCCAGCTCCGTTTTCGGCGCGGATATTTCCTTTATGATCTTCCACAATTTTACGAACATAGGCAAGGCCTAAGCCGAATCCTTTTACATCGTGAACGTTACCGGTTGGGACCCGGAAAAAACGATCGAATACTTTTTTATGATATTCTTTCTTTATCCCGATCCCGTTATCTTCGATGGAGATGAACAATTTGTTGTTGTCATTCCATGTTTTAGCTATTAATTTTAAGGGCACATCCTGTTGGCGATATTTCACAGCGTTGTCCATTAGATTAAACAACACGTTTGTAAGATGCATTTCATCAACGTAAATGGCTGAATCGATTGCTTCTAAATCAATATCTAGTGTACCTCCATATTTTTCTACTTTTAATACGAACGTGTTTGCAATGTTTGCTATCAAATCGTTTGCATCTACTTCTTTTAATTTAAGAGTTGCTCTTTGGCGTTCAAATAGCGACATCTGTAATACTTTCTCAACAAGAAAACTCAAACGTTTGGTTTCATCATTTATAACACCTGATATATGTTTAAATACATCGGGGCTTTTTGTGATATCCGAATCTTTCAACATTTGTGAGGCAAGTGATATGGTAGAAACCGGCGTTTTCAGTTCATGTGTCATATTGTTGATAAAATCATTTTTCATCTCGGATAATTTCTTTTGCCGGAATACTATATATAATGTAAAAGTGAAGGTTGCCAATAGCATCAGAGAGAAAATAACAGATGGTACGATAAACGAAACTTCACTATAAATGTAATCTTGTTTAGTAGGGAAATAGACCTTTAAATAGTTTAGCCTCGAGGGAGGGTCTTTCGGAAACAATACGGCAGTCAGGATATCCGACGCAATCGGCTGTTTTTGAATCTCTTCACTCAAATAAACGGTATCCCCGTCTTTATTGATAACAGAAAAAACAAATGGAAGGTTTAAACCGTTATTGATGAATTCTGTACTTAAGTAGGTTTTTAATTGCTCGAAATCGATACGTTCTTCTATCGGTTTGAGGTTCGAAGTATTCATCATGCTAATTACTACTTCGTGGATTAAGTCGTTATTGTATAAATACTGGCGTTTATACGCATCGGCCAACTCTTTCGATCGGTTTACAATATTACTTGGCGATTGCTTTCTTAGCAGGGAAGATAAGGGTTGCGATTGTGTATTGCTGAAACTATGCAATTCGATGCGTTGCATCGTGCCGTTTGAATCTTTTATTTGTAACTGATAACTTTCCTGACTGTTGAATTGTCTGATCTGTTGTGGATTGTATGTGCTTTGATACGGGTAGTTTCCCAATACTTTGCTTAAATCATCTTCCACATATTTGCGCGTTTCATCAAGTTCAAGGCTATGGGAAACCTGAAATAAGCATTTTTTGACGGTCTCATTGAATTGCTCACTACGTGTTTTAAGTATTTCACTTACATAGTTTAATTGCAAATAGAGTAATCCCGTAAAAGCGAATGCCATTACAACAGCCAATAACCAAATTGTAGACTTCCTCATATCAACGCTTTTATATCTTAAAAGAATGACAAATAAAGTATCTTTTGATTTAATATTTACATAAAAAAAGTAAAAAAGAAGGCTTTTGTTTGTTAATAATATATTATGCTATCGGAAACTTTATTGTCTAATCTGTTGTGTAACAATAAAATATTGTTTCAGTAATATGAATTTAGTAGAAAGGGGATAAAAAGTTTAAAATAAAACAGGAAGAACCTTTGTGTTTAACGGATTGCCACTTTGCGGACAGTTTCATCAATGCGGATAATATAATATCCTTTCGCGATGTTTACAGTGTATTCTCCGGAAGATTGTTTCATCTCAATTTCCACTACCTTTATACCAACTACACTATATATTTCGAGTTTGCTTCCAATCGGAGCGTTTGTTACTTTTATACGGTTGTCAATGGCAACAACCTCAACAGGAGATTTTTCGGGCATTTTTTTTGTGGTATATGCCGCTGGGTTGATTTGCTGGGCATACGCAGAAACCAAACCAACACCGGCGTTTAACACGAATACCATGAAAATATAAAAAAATGCCTTCATGTATCAAGTCTTAAATTAACACAAATGTAAAAAGTTTTCTTGAAATGATTGCTATTAATAGACTGATAATTTGCAATCTTGCTGTAAATTCTGTTAATTTTTGCTGAGCCCTCTTTCATTTCTTAATTTCTCCCGTGATTTGAATCGTTTAATCTGAACAAATCTTAATAAGAGGATTACTCCTAATGTAAGGCCAATGATCAGAAAATATTGAGTCCAGTCAGGATTCGGTTTATTGCCGGGCCAGCCGATCACACTCATCACAATTAAATAAATAAGGAGTACAACACTGGTAATGTTTATTTTTTTCATTTTTGTTGAATTATATTGTGCAAATATACATGTTTGTCTGCTTATCCTATTGGATTATAATCTATTTAAATTAGGAACGAATGATGAAAAAGAAAGATTGAAAGTCAATGTCGTTTAGTTAAGCTATAGTTTATGCTTTATTTCTTTGAATTATAATACTTTACTACTTCGTGATCATCTGGTAGCAGAAACAGTTTTTTAACGGGAATTTTTAAAAAAACATAAATTACATATCTTTTTCGGTAATCATATAGGCCTATCTGCGAAATTTTATTTCTTTGTTAGTATATGAAGGGATTTTATATCTAACATCATTGGGAAAGACTATAAACATACAATCGCTGTTTGAACAGATTGCGAATGATAATCCGAAAGCATTTCAGTTGTTTTTTGATTATACTTATTCAATGCTATACAGGTATACAAGTTACTTTATTGAAGATAGTGAGTTATGTAAGGATGTTATTTCCGATGTATACCTATATATCTGGCAAAACAGAGAAAAGTTGCCTGATGTACGAGACTATGAGAACTATCTCTTCATTTGCACCCGTAACCAGTCGTTGAACTACCTGAAAACGGTTAACCGTTACCAGAAGATTCGACTTGAACAATCTGATATACAGGAATTATCAGGAAGTGCGACGCCGGAGCAGGATTTTCTGAATGAAGAACTGAAGAATATAATAGAGCTGACTATAAATGCTTTGCCTCAAAGGTGTAGACTTATATTCTTTATGGTGCGCGAAGAAGAAATGAAATATAAAGAGGTAGCAGAGATTTTATCGATCTCCGAACGTACGGTACAAGCACAAATGTGTATTGCATTAAAGAAAATAGGTATGGTAGTAAAGGAATACCGGAAGACTGGAATACCGGTTAAGTAAAAACTGTAAAAAGAAGAGTGATGAAATTACAACAAAATAATGATTGGGATACGATAGCAAGATTGCTTGCTGATAATGAAGAAGATAATAATCATTCATTGTCGGATTTGAAGGATGAAGACCGGCAGCTTTTCAATGTCATGAAAAGTATCAAGTTAGATTGTGATTACGACGAAGCCTATCGTATAAAGAATGAAGTGCTGGAAAAAACATACCGTAAGATGTTTGGCAACAAAGGCAAATCCGGCGCCGGCAATAATCGGAATCCGTATGTTATTCTGTTTTCCATAGCGGCTTCTATAGCTATATTATTAAGTATTTCAAATATTTATATTTATCGTATGGTTGAACATACAGAAGAAATTTCCCAAGTTGTTTTTTCTTCTCCGAATGCGATCTCCAATGTTATACTGCCGGACAGTTCGGTAGTCACCCTTAATGCAGGAAGTACAATTACTTATGAGACGGATTACAACAAAAATCAACGAAAAGTATGCCTTGAAGGAGAAGCTTACTTTGATGTCCGGCCGGCTGACGGAAAAATATTCATAGTATCAACAGATATGGTGGAAGTAAAAGTACTGGGAACGGTTTTTAATGTGTCGGCTTACCCGGAAAACGGTGAAATAACAACAAGTCTGATAAGTGGCTCAGTCCAGTTAGACAACAAAAGAGCTAAGGAAATCTGTCATTTACAACCCGGACAATCGGCTGTGTATGATAAAGAAACAACCGGGATAGAAATAAATTATTACGATTCGGAATATGCGATCGGCTGGATGACGGGCAAGTTGCTTTTTCGAAAAAAACCATTCTCTGACATCTGTAAGACATTAGAGAAAAAATTTAACTGTACAATCGAAGTGAAGAACGAAGAGATTCATAAAAAACTGTTCACAGGAAAGTTCCTGAACGATGAAACACTTCCGGAGATTTTAAGCATCATACAGATTAATATTCTATTCAGATACAAAACTGAAAACAATCATATAACGATTTATTAATACCTGAAACAACAACCCTGTGTATGGGATGAATTTGCAAAATATACTTAAATATACAAATTTATGAAATTCTATTTTTTTCTTGCGGTGTTCTTATCTATAGGAATTGTAGGTTATTGTACACCGGATAACTCGAAAGTAACAGATGGTTATCCTATCGCTAATTTTGCCTTGACGGTAAACGCTTCGGAAAACGGCGATTTCTTCGGACAGATATTCCGGAATCCGGGACAGTTGGGTAAATGGTTAGAAAAGAAAGGCGCTGTAACGTTTTATATCGAAAAAGGGGATGAACGACATTCGTTCTCTGGATTTGGAGACAAACAGATAGAACGCGTCTTTCCCTTTGTTAAAGGTTCGTACCGGCAATCTCCGGTTATATCGGCACAGGTTCGGACTGAAACCTTTTGTCCATTAGGAATTAATGATTTGGACGCATCATCTTTACCGGCGTTGTTCCTCGAAATAAACTGTACGAACACGACAGGGCAGGAAGCGTTCACACTAAAAATCAAACCGGACGCTTCGCTGGTTAGCAGTGTACAACCTTGTAATACAGCAAACTATTCGGGAATTACAAATTCGGAGTTTCAACTGACAAGCGACGCCGAAACAACATGGGAAAACGGAGAACTATCAATAGATGTCGCACTAACGCCCAATCGACCAAAGACAATACGTATTCTCCTAACATTTTATGATAAAGAATGGATTGCAGCAAACAGGTTTCGGGATATAACGGAAATTACGGACTATAGTTATGCTGCATGGTCGATGTTGAAAACAAAGACTCAATTATTTAGCGATGCGATTCCCGAAACAGGAGATAAAGAACTGGATACCTACCTGCGTTGGTATATGATTCCGGGGATATCCCTGACAAAATGTACAAAAAACGACGAAATAGTAACCATGGGATATCGTGAGTTAAACCAACGTGACAGTTACTGGACATCCTGGTTGCATTTAGTCTTGTTCAAGGAGCTGGAAAAAAAGATGATTGAGGAAAGCATTGCTGCCCAGCAACCATCGGGCAAAATACCGACTACTATTCTTCCCTTGATAGAACGGGAAGACGATGTTGATATCAATGCTTTTTTTATCTTACGGATCACCCGTTTTTACCAGTTATATCACAATAAAAAAGAATTGCTTGCTTACTGGCCTTCTCTGAAAAAAGCGATGGATTGGCTTATTTCACGCGATTCTTATGGAAACGGATTGCCCGTACAGGTTTCTTTCTGGGGAGATTGGAAAGATGTGGGGGGAATAGAAGGGCGGATGTATTCACCTTTCTCCGGCCTTATTTACTTGTCGGCGCTCAAACAAATGGTGTTCATGAGTAAGGAATGTGGGGATGAGGAAAGCTGCCGGAAATACGAAACAGCCTATGAAAAGGGGTTTCGCTTTATCAATGAGCCGGTTGAAGAAGGTGGACTCTGGAACGGAAAGTATTATTGCCAGATATGGAAAAACGGAGAAGTGAACGAGAAACTCTTACAAGATCAGACTATCGGCATCTTGTTTGATGTTATCCCTCGTGAAAAAACGTTGAGTATCCTATCTTCTTTGAATGAAATGAGCCTGACTGCTTACGGGATATGCGAAACCTATCCTTACTATCCGGCCGAATTTGGATACCCTCCGGCAACGTATCATAATGGAGCGGTCTGGCCATGGCTAAGTTTTATGGATTGCTGGGCGCGTATTCATGTCGGAAAGGAAAAGGAAGCTGTTGATTTGATTAAAAGAGTAGCCAATGCCGACTTAGTGGCTTCGGGAGATTGGTCGCCCAACGAACATATTAACAGTCAAACAGGAGAAAACCTGGGCTTTTTGTTGCAAGGATGGAATTCCGGCCTTTTCGGATTGGTTTACTTCGGCTTGTTACATCAAGGAATCATCCCATAAATGATTAAGAAGACAATGAAAAATACACTTTTATGTTTGTTGGTGATTTTATTTTCATTAAACGGGATAAACGCGCAGGAAAGGCCTGCATGGGCTACAGAAACGAAAGAAGAAAAAGAAAAGAGAATGGCGTGGTGGACGAACGATCGTTTGGGTATGTTTATACATTGGGGATTATATTCCCTTCCTGCACGACATGAGTGGTTACAGTATAATGAGAAAATGTCTGGCGTCGATTATAAAAAATATTTCGACCATTTCAATCCCGATTTGTATGAACCCAAAGAATGGGCGGCAAAGGCGAAGGAATCAGGAATGAAATATGTTGTGATAACCACCCGGCACCATGATGGGTTTTGCCTGTGGGATTCGAAGTATACCGATTATAAAGTAACCAACACACCTTATGGAAAAGACCTGATAAAACCGATGGTGGATGCTTTCCGTGCTGAAGGGATACGTGTCGGATTTTATTATTCGTTAATCGATTGGAATCATCCGCATTTTGCTTTTGACCACATACATCCTCCTACGCCGATAGACCCCGTAGAACGAGAAAAAGAAAATGCAAAACGCGATATGAATATCTATCGTCAGTATATGAAAAACCAGTTGAGGGAGTTGTTGACCGAATTTGGCCGTATAGACGAATTGTTTATGGATTTTTCTTATTCCAACGAAGGTGGGAAAGGACATGAAGACTGGGATTCGGAAGGATTGATAAAGTTAGTACGTGAGCTTCAGCCACATATTATTATTGATAATAGGATGGGTATGGACCACACAGACTGGGGGTGGGATTTCGTTACGCCCGAACAATTCATGCCGCAGGAATGGCCTACTGTTCGCGGCGAACGAGCCCCTTGGGAGACCTGTCAGACATTTTCCGGTTCATGGGGATATTACCGGGATGAATATTCATGGAAGAGCGTACATCAGTTAGTGGTAATGCTGGTGGAAACAGTAAGCAAAGGTGGAAACCTGTTGCTGAACGTGGGTCCTACGGCGCGTGGCGTATTTGACAAGCGGGCAAACGAACGCCTGGAAGGTATCGGTCGCTGGATGAAATTTCACGACCGTTCCATTTACGGTTGTACACAGGCTCCGGATGATTTTAAAACGCCTCCGAACTGTCTGATGACATACAACCCTACTACCAAACGTTTATATATCCATGTACTTGAATGGCCTTTCAAATCATTGCATTTGCCGGGATTCAGAGGGAAATTCAACTATGCACAATTACTGAATGACGGTTCGGAAATCAGATTTAGAACACAAACCCAAGAAGGTAGCCATGTAACCGAAACATCAAAAGAAGACGATGTGATACTTTCACTGCCCGTAGAACGTCCGGACGTAGAACTTCCGGTAATAGAATTGTTTCTGGAATGAAAAGAAATAGAGAAACGTACAAATAATAAATGCTATAACCATGATACAAATACGATTACTATTTACATGTATTATTTCCTGCTTGTGTTTGTCCTGTCAAGGGCAATCGTCACCTCTCACTTCCGTCGAAAAAGGATTCAGGGAAATCCCAGACTCTGTCCGGATTGGATGTTATTGGTACTGGTTGTCGGATAATATCTCGAAAGAAGGTGTGATTAAAGACCTTCATGCCATGAAAGACGCAGGTATAACCAGGGCCTACATCGGAAATATAGGCCTTGAGGACTTGCCTTACGGAGAAGTAAAAATATTTACACCCGAATGGTGGGATGCTATACATGCAGCTTTGAAAACGGCAACGGAATTGAACATCGAGATAGGTATGTTCAACAGTCCGGGCTGGAGCCAGTCCGGCGGGCCATGGATAAAACCCGAACAGAGTATGCGCTACCTTGCGTCTACGGATAAGCAGGTTAACGGACCGCAAACCGTGTCTGTGTCTTTTCCGGGATTTTCGGACAGTACTCAGTTGGTACGCGTGATAGCCTATCCCATTAAAACAGATCCGTACAATAGATCTTTTACGATTCAGCAGGTTAACTATGAACCTGCGACCTTCCGTATGCCTGTTGATGAAAGTCAGGTAATCAGAAGTTTGAAGTTGTCTACTAAAGACTATTTTTATACCAAAGCCGAATTGCAGGTAAAAGAAGGAAACGTTTATAAAACAATACGTACATTCGAAATAGACCGCACCAATTACCAGAATATCGTTGGGTTTGACCAGTATGCCCCGATAGCGATTTCGCTACCGGATACCAGGACATCCGAATTCAGGTTGTTACTGGAGGCTCCCGTTAATACATATGGAAAGGCCAATGCCGTAGTGACCCTCTCGTCTGAGCCGGTTCTTGAACGCTATCCCGAACAATCGTTAGCCAAAATGTTTCAACGTCCGCTACCATACTGGCATGTCTATATGTGGGAAAAACAGAACTGGTATGATTCGACTTCCGAATATACTATTCCGCAAGATAAGGTAATTGATATAACTACCTCTCTCTCAAAAGACGGCATGCTGAAATGGGATGTTCCGGCAGGGACATGGAATATCTCGTTGCTGGAAATGAAAACAACTGGGGTTACCAATGCGCCGGCTACTCCTGATGCAACAGGACTTGAAGTAGATAAGATGAGTAAAAAACATGTGGCTGCCCATTTTGATGCATTTATAGGTGAAATACTCCGTCGCATACCCGAAGCAGACCGTAAATCGCTGAAAGTAGCGGTTCAAGACAGCTATGAAACCGGCGGGCAGAACTGGACGGACGGTATGCTTGAGCGCTTCAGAGAGACGTACGGATACGACCCTTTGCCTTATCTTCCTGCAATGACAGGCAAAATAGTGGGCAATGAGGATATTTCTTCCCGTTTTCTGTGGGATTTGCGCCGCTTTGTTGCCGACCGTATTGCTTATGATTATGTAGGAGGACTAGCGGAGATATGTCATGAACACGGACTTACCACATGGCTTGAAAATTACGGACATTGGGGATTCCCAGGTGAGTTTCTGCAATACGGCGGACAGTCGGATGAGATTGGTGGCGAATTCTGGAGTGTCGGCGAATTGGGGGATATTGAAAACCGCGCAGCATCATCTAGCGCCCATATCTATGGAAAAACGCGTGTTTGGTCGGAATCTTGCACAAGCGGAGGCCCAAACTTCAGCCGTTATCCTTATGACATGAAACCACGGATAGACCGTTTTTTCACAGAAGGGATCAATGCTTCCTTGCTGCATCTTTATATACATCAACCGTATGAAGATCGTAATCCGGGTATGAGCGCCTGGTTTGGAAATGACTTTCATCGTAAGAATACCTGGTTCGGGCAGATGGATTTGTTTACCGACTATCTGCGCCGGGCAAACTTAGTCCTTCAACAAGGGACTTATGTAGCCGACGTTGCTTATTTTATCGGAGAAGATGCCCCTAAAATGACCGGCGTGGAAGATCCGAAATTGCCTAAGGGATATGCTTACGATTATATCAATGCTGAAGTACTGATGACGAGAGCTACCGTCAAAGATGGCTATTTAACATTGCCCGACGGTATGCGTTACCGTTTATTGATATTGCCCGACCAGAAATCCATGCGGCCGGAATTAGTAAAGAAAATCAAACAACTCGTACAAGACGGACTAGCGATCTATGGTGAGGCGCCGGTTTATTCACCAAGCCTATCGGGATATCCTCAAGCAGACAAAGAAGTGAAACAGTTGGGGGGAGAATTGTTTGCAGGGAGTAATTATGGAAATGGGAAAGTATTCCACAGAGGAACAGATTTACAGAAAGCGCTTGATGAGCTAGGTATAATTCCCGACTTCAAAACGGCGGATAGTGCTCCGTTATCCTATATTCACCGTACAACTGGTGATGGAGAAATTTATTTTGTATCGAACCAAAGCGATAAAAAAGCGTCTTTTGAATGTGGCTTTCGTATAGCAGCCGGTTTACAGCCTGAATTATGGAATCCGGTAACCGCAGAAATACGTCGCTTGCCGGCTTATACACGTGCAGGAGATATGAGAAACCTTTCACTGGAACTGGATAGGTATGAAAGCGCCTTCGTCGTCTTCCGCAAAGGAAATAAAACATCCGGCGACAAATCGAATTTCCAGGCGAAGGAGGTGGTATGTACGATAGACACACCGTGGCAGGTCGTTTTCGAAAAAGAAAAAAGAGGGCCGGAAACGCCGGTAATGTTTAACCGACTGACTGACTGGAAAGATTCGGATAACGAACATATCCGGTATTTCTCCGGTGAAGCCGTATATACTACTTCTTTTACGCTTGACCATTTACCTTCAAAGGAATTATATATCGACCTGGGGAAAGTGATGGTAATGGCTAAAGTGAAGATAAACGGACGGCATGTTGGTGGCGTTTGGGCGCATCCTTATCGCCTGAATGTAACGACCTATTTGCAAAAGGGAGAAAACAAGCTCGAAGTTACCGTAGTCAACAACTGGCAAAACCGCCTGATAGGTGATCAGCATTTACCGGAAAACGAACGTCCTACCTGGACGCCGGTCAATCCATGGAAAGCGGATTCGCCGCTTCAGTCTTCCGGATTACTGGGGCCGGTTGAAATACAGGCTTTCGATTACGAAGTCATTGCCAGGTAAAGTTATTAGTTACTTTTAAATAAATGATACAATATGGAAAAATTATTGAAGCTGATATTATTTGTTATTGTCTGTTTTTTGCAGGAAGGTGTGGTATCGGCACAGGAAAAAGCCGTACAATCCATACGGATATCTATGCAGAACAGAGTTTTTTCCGATGAAGGCGGTTTTATATTCAGCAACCGTGTTGAGAACTGGAATCCGCACGAAACGGCTATTATTATATCCGATATGTGGGACAAGCACTGGTGTGACGGTGCTACTGTGCGTGTCGCCGAAATGGCACCGGCTATGGACGAGATGCTGAAAGCGGCACGTAGTCGAGGAATTAAAATCGTACATGCCCCCAGCGATTGTATGGATTATTATAAAGATTATCCGGGCAGGAAAGAAGCCGGTAAGTACAAAGACAAACGGATAGCGGCATTGGCCAACGGTGATAAACTGCCTTCGGAAGAAGGAGCTATATGGCCGGTAGACCAGTCTGACGAGGGATGCGAAAATAAAGAATGCCAGCCGCACAGGGTCTGGAACAAACAAACCAATCTTCTCACCATTACCGATCAAGACTTGATAAGCGATTCCGGAGCGGAAATTGGCGCTTATTTCAAGAAGAAGAACATAAAAAATGTTATCCTGGCAGGCGTACATACCAATATGTGTGTTATAGAACGCACCTTCGGGCTACGCGCCATGAAAAAAATGGGCATGAATGTTGTGCTTATGCGTGATATGACAGACCTGATGTATAATCCGGAGCGGTATCCTTATACGACACATTTCGGCGGACTTGCACTGATGATCGAGTATATTGAAAAATACATCTGCCCAACCATTACGTCGGGCGACTTCACAGGCAAAGCACCGTTTGTCTTTGACGATGTCAGGAAGCAGGCAGAAGCTATTGCACACGACCGGAAACGGAACATTTACCTGCCGGAAACGGATTATCACCTGAAAGCGGTCAGCCCATTTGTTGAACGGGAACCAGACCCGGATTACCTGCATGCTTCCGAGGAGGCACACGAAGCTTTCCGCGACATCAAATTTTCCGTTCGTTTGCATTGGGGTATCTATTCTATCCGGCAGATGAACGGCGAATCGTGGGGATTCCTCAACCTGCCGGATGAAAAGAAACAGGAATACAACGAGTTGTATAAAAGCTTCAACCCCTCCGCATTCGACGCAAAAGAATGGATGGGATTGTTCCGCCGTTCGGGTCTGCAGGCAATCGCATTCACAACCAAACATCATGAAGGTTTTTCCATGTATGACACAAAAACCCGTGTTGTACGCCGGGCAAACTATCTTAACAGGAATAATCCCATAGAGGAATGTGATCTGGCATATAGCATTATGGAAACGCCTTTCGGCCGCGATATCGTGAAAGAACTTTGTGATGCTGCACGCGACAGTAGCATAAAGGTAGACCTCTACTATTCACACCCCGACTGGTATGATGCCGATTTCCGGCCTTATAACGGTCATCCTCTCACTACGATGAGTGTAAAAACCAATACTAAAATGTACGGTAATGATATTCATTTCGACTCCACGAAGGTAATTACGCCCGAACGTACATCGGAAGAAACGCACCGCATGGTTATGCGTCATCGCGAACAATTGCGCGAACTGCTCACAAACTACGGAAAGATAGACATACTTTGCCTTGACCAGTGGCTTGGCGCAGACGTCTGGGACGAAACGAAAGCTACCCTAAAAATGATTCGCCGGTTACAGCCCGATGTTATGATTCGTTGTCGTGGTGTAGGTAACTACGGCGATTTTTATACGCCGGAGGGGTTTGTACCGGGCAGTAGGGAGAATACTAATATGCCTTGGATGGTGATTTATCCACTGGCATCCTCTTTTTCGTATGATAAGAATGGTGATAACTATAAAGGTGCGGCGTGGATCATCCGCAACCTGATCGATGCCGTTTCTAAAGGAGGCAGCTTTATGGTCGGTATCGGTCCTGACGGAACCGGACAATTTCATCCGGAAGCGATAAGGCAACTCGAAGAAACCGGACGCTGGCTCGCCATCAATGGGGAAGGTATTTATAATACACGGACACGTGAAGTCTGGAAAGAAGGCGATATCCGTTTTACCCAGAGTAAAGACGGTAACCGCATTTATGCGTTTATCAACGATTGCTCGGACAGAGAAGTCATGCTCGAATCGGTACAGCCGCATACGGGCAGTGAAGTTTGGCTACTCGGGTATCCGAAACCATTACAATGGTCGTCAACGGGAAGAGGAACTAAAATTATCCTCCCGGAAGGGCTTGGAGATGAAAAAGACAGTGCCGGTAAACAGATATGGACATTAAAAATCGAACAATGAAGAGAGCATTTTTACCTTGTATATTTCTTATTCTGACAGTCGCTGCAAACGCACAATGGAAACCTGCTGGCGACAGGATTAAAACCATATGGTCGGAAAAGATGGATACGCAAAACGTTTTGCCCGAATACCCGCGCCCTATTATGGAACGTTCCGAATGGAAAAACCTGAACGGACTATGGGATTATGCGGTTATCCCGTCAGGAAAGCGACAGCCGGAATCTTTTGACGGGCAAATACTCGTTCCCTTCGCTATAGAATCAAGCCTTTCAGGTGTGCAGAAACCGCTCGGAAGCGATCATGAACTGTGGTACAAACGTACATTCACCTTGCCTTCATCATGGAAGAATAAGCATATCATCCTGCATTTTGGTGCAGTCGACTGGAAAGCGGAAGTATACATCAACGATATCAAAATAGGCAGTCATACGGGCGGTTATACTCCGTTCCGTTTCGATATCACTCCATTTCTGAAATCCGGAGAACAAACGTTGGTTGTAAAGGTGTGGGATCCTACCGACCATTATTTTCAACCACGTGGGAAACAAGTTAGTCAACCTGCCAATATTGTCTATACAGCCGTTTCGGGTATCTGGCAGACAGTCTGGCTTGAGCCTGTAGACGAACGTCATATCGCTTCGCTTAAAATACTACCGGATATAGACCGGGAAGTACTTTCGGTAAAAGTAAATACCGAAAATACATCGCCCGGCGACTATGTTGAGGTGAAACTATCCGACAACGGCCGGCTATTGTCTACTGTCAAAGGGGTAGTTGTCGAAACGCTTGGCATCCCTGTCGCAAACGCTAAATTATGGTCGCCCGATTCCCCGTTTCTCTATGATTTGGAAATAAACCTGTACAGTCGGGGACGCCTAGTTGACCACGTAAAGAGTTACTGTGCCATGCGTAAGATTTCAGCCGTCCGTGATAGCGAAGGGATTATGCGGTTGCAACTCAATAATAAAAACCTGTTTCACCTTGGATTGTTAGACCAGGGCTGGTTTCCCGATGGTTTGTACACCGCTCTAACCGACGAAGCTCTTGCAGCCGATATCTTGAAAGCCAAAGAACTCGGTTATAACATGCTCCGTAAACACGTCAAAGTGGAGCCCGCCCGCTGGTATACCCATTGCGACCGTATCGGAATGCTTGTATGGCAGGATATGCCGAGTGGCGACAATAATTGGGGGCAACAAAGAATAGATTATTCTCGCGACTACCTTGATTGCGACAAAGAAGATACATCTACAGGTCAGGCGCGTGAAAATTACATGAAAGAATGGAAAGAAATTATCGACGAACTGTACTCGTATCCCTGCATTGTCATGTGGATTCCCTTCAATGAAGGCTGGGGACAGTTCGACACGAAGAAAGCAGCGGCGCAGACAAAGTCATACGATGCCTCGCGTATACTAAACATCGCTTCAGGCGGTAATTTCTATCATACGGGTGATGTGCTCGACCAGCATCACTACCCCGAACCCGAAATGTTCCTCTACGACGCCAATCGTGTCAATGTGCTGGGCGAATACGGAGGTATCGGCTATGCAGTAGAAGGCCACTTGTGGCAGGACAATGAAAACTTTGGTTACGAAGCGTTGCTCAAAAATCCGAAGGAAACCACCGATAGGTATATCGAATATCTGAACAGATTGAAAGCACTCAACCGGTTTTCAGGTGCAGTTTATACACAGATTACCGATGTGGAAGGAGAAGTAAACGGATTAATAACCTATGATCGGAAAATTGTCAAAATAAACGAAAATATAATCAGGGAAGCGAACCGGGAAATAATACGCCTGTTCTCCGAATAAATCAGTAAATGCATGGATATAAAAATATTGAGACTGTAAACTAAACTGTGTCAAGTAAGAATAAATTATTATTTTTACTAACACAGTTTTTTATTATGGAAAAAGAGTTTGATTTTGAAAGTATTAAGAAGAAAGCCCTTGAGCAACT
>JAISDJ010000261.1 GCA_031264865.1 Tannerellaceae bacterium
TTTGTTAAATTAATGAGCGTCTCCATCTGTTTGTTGTCTTTTTTATTCCTGACGCAAGGATGTTTGACCGATGATTTATCGGTGTGCGGAGTCCGTTTATCATTTAATTATACAGAAACGCCCGATGGGGATAACCGATTCGCATCAGACGTACGGAAAGCCAATGTCTATATTTTCGACGCGATTAACGGGGTATTTGTCGATGAATATTCGGCCACTTTCGAGCAACTGGTTGACGGTCATATCTTACCCATCAATTTAGCTGCCGGAACATACGATTTTATTACCTGGGGGAACATTGGCGACCAATTTGAAAAAACATCCTTTGTTCCGGGCGAAACAACGTTCGACGAAGCCAGGATTACGCTTAAGGCATTAGATAATACAATAAGGGAATATCCCGACTCGATGTATTACGGCAATATGAGAGCAATCGTAAAAGCATCAGATCTGGTGCTTAACCAGGAAATAGACCTTCACTTAATGAAAAACAACAAAAGAATTAACGTTACTACCAGAGGGCTGTATGATGAAACCAGTACCATAGATGTCCCCTCCAATCCCACTTTCTATTGTTTGATCACATCAAAGAATGGAACTTATAAATTTGACAATTATCCTACTGGAGAACAGTATAAATATATAACGCGCGATTCTATAGCGTACAATGAAGAAGATAGCACGGACGTTACGTTGCGTTCCGATTTTGTTGTATTACGCGAATTCAGCGACAACAAATTAACGGATTCCAGATTGAAAATTATTCACAGTAATGGTAATACCCGACAGGAAGGGGGAGTTGCTGAAGAAGAATTTTTAGACGTATCACTGACGCAGTGTTTAAATACCGTTGTAGTAGCAGGCGGCCCTCCTATCGAAGATATAGAAGAGTTTGATATCGAAATAGTCGTTTCCTGGACAAACGGAACCTATTCCATTACGATCAACGATTGGAATTATAGCCATAGCGGACATGTATTGTATTAATAAGAAATTAAGATAAGAGACAACCATGAACAGGATTTTAATATATATAACGCTAATCGGGTGGGCTTTCTTTGCCGCTATAACCCCGTCGTGTAGTAGCGAGGAGGAGGAAGTAAAGCCTAAGCCGCCTGTGACAATACCACCCGATGACCCTTTCAAAGATGGAGAGTTACCTATTAACTTGCCTGTTACAAGAGCAATAAACGACATAAACCCGGAAAATAAAGTTGAAAAGGCTCGTTTGATTGTGATAAAAAACTCAATCGTTGCGAATAATAAGACGTTTAAGATTGAAGACGGCTACCTTTCACACTTGGATAGCGTATTTGTATTAGACACGATACCGGTTGGTAAAGTAGATATGTTTATCATTGTGAATGAAAAGGCCGAATGGGGTTTAGACGCAATTGCTAAGAGAAGTATTTATTTCCCGGAAGATATAGAGAAAAAAACGCTTACTTTTTCGACTTATCCTGTTGTAAGCACAGCGAATCCGATACCTATGTACAAGCAATACAGAGACCTGTATGTAACCTCGCAACCCGCTACGTTTACGCTGCAAAATGGAACCCCAATCGAGATGGATTCACTTGGCGTAGTAGACCGTTTATATGCAAAAGTTACGCTAATAATAAGCGCTAAATTTTCCGAGATGGTTAATGGAGGAGACCCTATTCTATTAGATAGCGTATTTATTAAATCAATACCGAAACATTCTTATTTAACGCCCAGCCACGGGCTTTTATATCCTGCATCGGGAGGATATTTTAATGGAGCCGAAACCCCCAGGCACATAAATTATGCAAGTACTGATAGCCTCCGCGACACGCTCACCTGGTATATCCCGGAACACCGGCTATCCGATCCTGCTTATATGACCTCTATATACGTGAAAGCCAGCTTGGCAGAAAATAATGAGGTGGACGAACAGGTAGCATTTGACCCAATTGTATTAGGTGATGGCATGGCGTCACATTCCCAAGCAGAAATGCGTAGCGGCGGCAACATGCCCATAACAAATTGGTTTATCACGCGCAATACCCATTACACTGTAAATGCCCGCATTAAAAGCTTTAGCAAAACGAACGAATCCGAGATGATCATCAGAACAAATATTCTTACCTGGAATGAGACTCCAATAGACGAGAAAGTGATTTGGCAATATGACCTGGATGTCTCACAGGATATATTTTATATTCCGTCAGCCGGCAATTTTGAAGGAACTGTAATGATTGAAACGAATCATCCGGAAGGTTGGAATGTCTCCGGTAGTGCAGGTTTGACATTCTCGAATGGTTCGAGCACGTATGCCCCAGACCTCAGCAATCAAATGGGAACTCTGTTAAAATTCAGGTATGCAGGGACGGGGGATGGTTCTATAGACGTCAAAGCGGGGCTTCTTAGTAAGCATATCAAAATTGTTCGTACACCGTAAAAATAAAAAGACTATATAAAATGAAAAAGTGGACTACATATATATTTGCCGCCTTCGTGCTGGCAGGTTGCTCTGACGAAATACCGGATAACCCGAAGCCGGTCATTCCCCCCCAAGAGGAAGGAACGGTTGTTTTAAAGATTCAGTTTCCCAATTCAGGCAGCCCCAACACATATGCTATCGACGATTCGAAGGAAAATAAAATCAGCAATTTACACGTTCTGTCCTTTATTCAAAACGGTGGCGGAGGTTTTCTTACCGACACATTAGCCTACCATTTGTTTATTTCAGGCGATACGATTGATTCACCGGGAAACGGACAGAGCAAATCGGTAAAGACAAAACTGAAAAATATGGTAGAGGAGCAGCGTTTAGTTCTTATAGCAAACTTGCCTTTGCTACCGGCGATTAATTTTACAGATCTCAGGGGTAAGACTATGGCGGATATTGTAGACAAGCTGCGATTTAGCGGATCAACCTGGCGTCCTCCTGTCGGGCAAACAGACACAACATCTTTCCCCATGTTCGGGCAGATGACCAGCTATTTGCATATTCACAGTTTAAACCAAAGTCTCCCTTCAGATATTTCATTTAATATGACCCGGTCTGTTGCAAAAATAGATGTGGGCATAGATATAAATGGCACGGGCGACCCGGCTCTCGGATATGGTACTATTTTCAAAATAGATACGGTTTACGTATATAACTCCAGCGATTCCGGTTACATTGCTCCACATAATACTAACCCGATAAATATTGTTGGAAACCCGGCAATCACCGAAAAACGAGTGGCTCGTATCACTTATGTGTTCCCTCCTTCTCCGGAAAATAGATTGGGAAATATTATCTATATTCCGGAGTCTGATACGCTCAAAGGGAATTATAAGCCTGCTTTTCTGATATTAAAAGGGACTTATTACGGCGACGATACGTATTACAAGATAGACTTTACGAATAATGACAAATTTGTGCCCATCCTCCGAAATCATAGTTATGTAATCAACATTGCAGGGGTCAGAGCGCCCGGGTATGCCACGCTGGGAGAAGCGGAAGCCGCTCCTGTATCTAATCTGAATCACTCGTTAATACTGGATCAGGATGACATCGGCCTTAAGGTAGTGAGAAGTTTTAATAATGAATACTACCTTGCCGTCAATTCAACCAACTTGTATGTCGATTGGATGGCTCAGGAGGTAACAGTAGATGTGAAGACGTCTTTTGCCGGTGGTTGGAACGCGTCCGGACAAAGCGGTTTTACGGGTTTTACAAACTCTTCAGGCAATGCAGGCGTTCTTGATGCAGTTAAATTTAATATCCTCCAACCTAATTTAACCGGAGCGTCTAAAGAATACACTTTCAATATCAAAGCAGGTGTGTTAACACTCCCCATAACGGTTACTCAAAGCCCCGGTTCAAACAGCTATATCACCAGAGGATATCCCACGCCAATGCAAGCCGTACAGATACCGAAAACTTCGGCGAATGTTGACGGAGCAAATCGTTCAAACGCTGGAGTGGCCGTTGAAACACTTTGGAAATATCCCGATAATTTAACACTGACTCCTCAGCTTAGTGGGAATATTATTACAGTTACTCCAAGTGGACTGGTAACATCCGGGAATGGCGTTGTAGCGCTGAAGGATGCGTCGGGAAAGATTCTTTACAGTTGGCACATCTGGGTGGTTAATTATAATAATGGCGACCCGAATGATCCAACGAAACAAAAATCGAATAACGGATTCATTTTTATGGATCGTGATTTAGGTGCGGATAAATCCGGTACGGATGAAACGTCGTATGGCTTATACTACCAGTGGGGGCGTAAAGACCCGTTTACTTTTAGCGGTTCCGGATCCGGCGCCACTCCTCTTTTCGGCATAGATACGATAAACTCTTATACAGATAATTTAGAATTGGCTATACAGCATCCGGATACGTTCTATGCGGTTCCGTATACGTCTCCGTATGATTGGATCGGCTCTGGAGTGAATAACAATCTGTGGAGTACGATGGATGGCAAGAAAGGGCCTTACGACCCATGTCCGTTCGGTTGGCGTGTGCCGGTAGTGAAGGATGATTTAACCGGCTCGCCCTGGTATGGCTTTAGCGGCAGCAGCGGCAATGGGGCTACCTATCCCCTGGCCGGCTATCTGAATGCCTTTAGCGGCGCACGGGATGATGCAACTGAGGAAGGCGGCGTATGGGGCGCTTCGGCAAGAGGCCAGCAAGCATACGTATACAA
>JAISDJ010000269.1 GCA_031264865.1 Tannerellaceae bacterium
AATTCCCTCTTCAAATTTATTTTACCAGTAATAACACCTGTAATTATTTTTTCAACTTGAATTTTTGCAACATCAATCTCTTTTAGCCCTGTTCTTTCTCTCGGAATATTTAAAATAACTCTATCAAATACAAATATATTTTCAATGTAAATACGATAAAGTCCTATTGCTTTTTCAAAACGCTTTTGGGCTTGTTCTTTGGTAACTCCACCTCTCATTTCTGCCGCTTTTACATGAGTCTCTGCTTCATTAATGATTTCCCTGAATAAAAATAGTGACAAAACTTTCCCGGGAAATTCTTTTTTCAATTCCTCTACAACCCGGACGTCATTTATTACAACTATCGGCGAAATATTTTCTTCTAATTTTGCTTTTAAATCAGCAGATCTTAAACCATACTCTTCACCATAAGTACGGTAAACGAAATCACAATCTTCTGGAATTCGTTCAACGTGTTCTACATCTATGAATTTATTTTGATTGAATTCTATAATCTCATTTTCACGATATTGACGAGTAACAAACTTTTTAAAACTTTCTGGATTGAAATTTTTTCCTTTTGTTTTAAGTTTATTCCCATACTCCTTAATCTCGCGAGTAATATATGATTTTCCACAGGCAGACGGCCCTGTTAATGTGATTATGAATGCTATCCTTTTCATAGAATTATTTCTTTTGTATTCCATCTATTAGATAATCGGAAAAACGATTAAATTCCGTCCATAATTCACCAGTAATTATTTTCTTTAAATCTGGAGTGGGATTAAACCTTTCGATAACTTTTTCACCGTTCTTTTCAAGTTCTATCTCTTTAAACTTGTATGCATCATTTAATTCGTTTAATTCCAAAAGTTTATACTTTGAATTTTTAAGGTCTCCTATTGTCTTTTCAAAACCTTCAGGCATAACAAAAGCATAAACATCAGCACAACATTTGACAGGGCTCTCATCACCATTCAGCAATACACGCGGAGAATCTACAGGTTTTTTGATAAAATCATACTTTATCCGAAAAAAGAACATTTCGTCTTTTTTATTTTTTATTTCTGAAAATGGGAATGTGAAACGAACCTCAGGTCGCCAATCTCCTAAAAATATAGGTTTGGTTTCATCTATTTTCATATTCTCAGATTTAGAATGGTCACCTTGTCCTTCTGCTTCTACTTTGTAGAGTTCTTCCAACATTTCTCGCGATGCTGCTCTCGTTGTATCAACTGTATCTTTTTCCAAATCAACGTGTCCCCCAATAGATTTATCCCACATCCCACGATTATCTTTTGCATTTTTACCTCGCTGATGTATCAAAACTTTGCCATCTCTGGAAAATAGCATACCCCAAATTACAACTTTTACTTTCGTAGTATCTAAAAAAGAATCTCGTGGGAGTTGCCCTAATACATGGCGGTCATCATTATACATTATAATTACTTCCGTTTTATTATCTTTAGAAGTAATCTCAGTTGAATATTTTTTTGCACCTAAATCAGATTCAAAATAGACCTTAAAATATTTTTCAAATTCATTCCACCATATATGTTCTTCTGATATTTTTTCAAATTTTTCTAAATCACAAAAAGCGGTCAAAGATAATGCTATATAATAATCATCATCAATATTAATCACAGGTATAGGAATTGGCAAATAAGAAGTTCGCAATGAAAAAAATTGTGCTTCTTCTTTATTTACTTTTATTTTATCTTCTCCTTTTTCATCTTTTTCCATAATAGGATTCCCATCTTCATCTCTTAATGGATTTTCTCCTTTTGGCTCAAGATGTCTACAATTCTTATTTAGTAAATATTCTCTTACTTTTTGTAAAGGAAGATTTTTTATATTCATAAAATTGCTAATATCATAACTTCTGTTTTCACCACTAACTCTTTTGTTACTAGAGATTAATGAAAAATAATTAAGAGAAGACTCCGATTCACAAATTATTTCAACTTGCAACCCCCCTGCATTGATTTTATTGGACCAATCTTTTTTATAATCATCATAAGGCAAATTAAATGCAACAGCACCTAATATGCGAATACGCGACTTTGCTTTTTTGATTAAATTTAACAAATCTACTCTATTGCAAATATTTCTTCTTTCCATATTTTATATCTTATTTTTTACATCATTGAACAAATCATGTTTATTATATATTTTCCCATTAATAAAATCAAAATTTTGAGTGAAATCAAATTGAAATAATTGACTGACTAATACTTTCATTAGTTGATTATGAGAACAGATAAGTATTTGTCTTTTACAATCTATCTTATTAATGATTCTTATAACGCTTTCCACTCTGTTATTGATTTCAAAAAAGCTTTCACCTTCTGGAGGGGTCTTTTTGAAATCGAATACTCCATTTGTAAAATATTCAGAATATACTTGCATAATATCTGACTTTAATCTATTTTCCCAAATTCCTAAATGTCTTTCTCTTAAATCTTCTAACACAAGAATATCCTTAAAGTGGTATCCTAATAATGATTCTATATGCAATAATGTCTGTTGGCATCTTTTCATTGGAGAAATGAGAACTATAGGATCACATTGTATCTTTGCAATCTGCTCTATTTTTTCTGGGAATCGAACTACTTCTATATCTTGTTGTCCCGCATATCTTTTCATCAAATTTGACTGCGTTTTCAGATGTCGAACAAATAAAATATTTCCCAGCATAGATATTTACAATGAATTTTCTTGAAACTACTTGCAAATATAAGACTTTTTTATAAGAGCCTGTTTAAATTTCAATGAAATAAAACTATAAAGGGTTTCCGTATTCGCTAAACAGGTATTTTCTTTGAAGTGACGAAACTAAAAAGAAATGTATCAGACAAATTTAACGGAAACCCAGTGGTAATATATAAAGAAAGTACTACATATCCAAGAAAGGAAAAGGAAATATGATTTGCGTGAAGTGTGGAATGGTATATTCTATTTGGTAAAAAACCGGCTGTCAGTGACGGATACTTCCATCCGATTTCCTTAATTATTGTCGCAAATGGTCTGAATTATTGGATTTTGACTTGTTGTTAAATGAATTACGTGAAAAAGTTCGTTCCAAACGCGGTCAGAATAAAGAACTCACAGTTGGCATAATGGATAACCAGAGCGTTCTTTAAACGGCATCGACAGTAACAAAAAGGTCAAAGGGATAAAACGACATGTGATTGTTGACAAAAACGGTTTTCTTATAGCTGTTATGGTAATAGTTGCCAATATTGCCGACCGTAAACCTGTCTTATTTCATCGAAAAAAGATTACGACCCTTTTAGGAAACCTTTACGATGCCTTTAGGAAACCATAATAATGTTTTCAGTAAACTATAATAATGGTTTACTAAAGACATCATTATGGTTTACCAGAAAGATCCGTATACAAAATATATTTCTTAGTGTATTTTTCTTTTCCAAACAACAAAGATGACAAAGGTTACCAGAGTGGTTGCTAAACCTAGTAGTTGTGAAATGGATGTTGACAGGCCTAAGCCTTCGGGAGCTATAAATATATAGGTGGAGCATACGGCTGTCATAAATAACGCAGGCGCTAAAGTTATGATATATATTTTCTTGTTCAATACCAAATAAACGGTCAGCGCCCAAAGTGTAAAGACAGCAAGCGTTTGGTTTACCCAGGCAAAATAGCGCCATATAATGGCGAAATCTATTTGCAAAAGAAGGAAACCTGCCACAAATAAGGGTATGGAAATGAGTAATCGTTTACTCATGGGTTTCTGGTCTATTTGCAGAAAATCCGCTACAATCAGGCGGGCCGAACGAAATGCGGTATCGCCGGATGTAATCGGAGCGGCAATAACACCCAGAACGGCCAGAAAACCTCCGGTAACTCCCAACCATTCTTTCGTAATGCTGTCAACTATTATCGCGGCATTATCGTTTCCCGAACCAGCGGCAAAGAGAACGGAACCTTCTTCGGTATGGAAGAAATAAGTTGCAGCAGCCGACCAAATTAAAGCAACTATTCCTTCAGAGATCATTGCTCCGTAAAAGACAGGTCTTCCATATTTTTCGTTTTTCAGGCAACGAGCCATCAAAGGGCTTTGTGTAGCATGAAAACCTGAAATCGCACCGCAAGCGATCGAAACAAACATCATCGGGAATATCGGGAGTCCTTCCGGGTGTGTATTCTGTAAACCGTCGGTTAATTCAGGAAGAGTAGGATGATAGTAAAGTATCATCACAAGTATTCCGACAGCCATAAATAGTAGAGCCGCAGCAAACACGGGGTAGATACGCCCGATTATCTTATCTATCGGAAGCAGTGTGGCTATAATATAATAGGCGAATACAACAATCGCCCAAAAGGTTATATCCAGGCTCCCCGGAGTAAGTTTGGCTAATAGCCCTGCCGGGCCGGCTACGAATACAGCTCCTACCAACACCATCAACAGCAAGGTAAATCCTCGCATTAATTGCTTGAAGTTCTTCCCTAAATAACGCCCGATCAATTCCGGCAAGCTTTCTCCGCCATTACGCAACGAAAGCATCCCTGACAGAAAATCATGTGTCGCTCCGGCAAAAATACTTCCCAATACGATCCAGATAAAAGAAGAAACACCGAATTTAGCGCCCATTATCGCTCCGAAAATGGGACCTAATCCGGCAATATTAAGAAATTGAATCATAAAAACTTTCCAAGTGGGCATAGGAATATAATCTACTCCATCGCTCATGGAAAAAGCGGGTGTTTCTCTATCCGGGGAAATAATAAACACGCGCTCTATAAACTTACCATAAATAAAATACCCGGCCAAAAGGCAGGCTAAGCAACAAAGGAAAGTGATCATTTAGCTAAGTAATCTTTTTACCGTATCGGATATCATGCGGCCATCAGCTTTACCAGCCAGCGCTTTGGTAGCTGCACCCATCACTTTTCCCATGTCTTTCGGGCCTTCCGCTCCTACCTGAGTAATAATTTCTTTTAAGGCAGCGTCCAATTCTTCTACCGACATTTGTTTAGGTAGATATAGTTCAATCGCGGCAACTTCCGCTAATTCGTTTTCGGCTAATTCTTCACGGCCTTGCGTTTTAAATATTTCCGCACTTTCTTTACGTTGTTTCACCATTTTTTGCAGAATCTTAACGGCTGCTTCATCACTTAACTCGCCATTTCCTCCTTTTGCTGTTTTTGCTTCCAGAAATTCTTTTTTTACACCACGTAAAGCCTGCAAACGGATCTTATCCTTTGCCAGCATGGCTGCTTTAATGTCGTCGCTTACTTGATCAAATAAATTCATATCATTCATTATATTATTGGTTATTAGAAAAAGATTTCTTTTCCACCGGAGGGAGACTTTTTATTCCCGTCACCGGAAGAAGTTGCTGTATTTCCGGATACACCCGGATGTTTTTCGTTAAACGCCTTTTCACGTACACGAGAGGCAAATTTAGCATCTCGTTTGTAGGTAGGGTTTTCCTCCAGCAAATTGATCAACACATCATCATCCATTTCATCTGCGGAAAGAACAACTATCTTATAACGGAACGGATCTTTCTTAGAAATCCTGCCATAATATTGATCCATAAGTTGCTGTTCTTCTTCTCGCCTCAATTTCTCTTCCTCTTCATCTTTTTCCTGAATCATACCCATTTGGGGGATATCACTCACCCCAAATCCCGTAGCAAGTATCGTTATCTTAACCTTCTTACCTAATGTCTTGTCTTTCGATAATCCCCAAATCACCTCGATTTTAGAGGTATCAAATCCCGACATAAAATGACGGACCTCTTTCATTTCCCCAGTTAGCAATTTGGCTTCCTCACTGTAAGAAATATTAAACAAGATGCGTTTTGCTTTAAACACATCATTATTATTAAGCAATGGCGAGTTCAAAGCTTCTTTAGCTGCAATATGGAAACGTCCCTCTCCTTCTCCATATCCGTTACTCATAAGCGCTACACCTCCATTTCTTAATGTAGTATTCACGTCGGCAAAGTCTAAGTTTATCTTTCCCGGAGCTGTAATAATTTCGGCAATACTTCTGGCTGCCACCGTTAATGTATTATCCGCTTCGGCAAAAGCTGTTTCAATATCTACTTCTTCAGCATATACATCAAGCAATCGTTCATTATTGATCACCAGCAAAGCATCCACACTTTTTCGTATCGACTCAACACCGTACAAAGCCTGGAGTATTTTAGGTTCTCCCTCAAATTCAAACGGGATTGTAACAATACCAACCGTCAGGATACCCATATCACGGGCATACTGGGCTATAAGAGGCGCTGCGCCTGTTCCGGTTCCGCCACCCATACCTGCCGTGATAAATACCATTCTTGTACCGTCACTTAGTTTTTTTCTGATATCCGCTTCGCTTACCTGTGCCGCATCTCTCGCTTTTGTAGGAATACCGCCTGCTCCCAAACCGTCTCCCAACACTAACTTATCAGGCACATCCGAATCATCCAACGCCTGTTGATCTGTATTACATAGCAGAAACGACACATCATGTATTCCTTCATGATACATATGAGTTACAGCATTTCCGCCTCCGCCTCCTACCCCAATTACTTTAATGATCTTCAACCGGTCACGGGGTAAATCGAAATCTAATATAGAATTATCCATTATTCTTCCGGTTTATTTATATTGTTAGTTTCCTTTTTTCCGGTATCATTTTTCCGAACATCATCATCTTCTTCATAATCCTTATCATCGAATAATATATTTGCAAAACCTGTCATTTTATCAAAAAAGCTTTTACCTCTTTTTCCTCGCCCTACCGGAGACTTTATCTCTGGTCTGTCTCTTTCTTTTCTTTCCGGTCTTTCTATTTTCGATTCTTCTACTTTTGGTTCTTCTTCCGATTTTTCAACACCTGCCGGAACTTCCACACTCACCTTTTTTACCGGAGGCGATACCGGAGGGGTATACGAACAATTCATCGTACCTTTAAGTAATAAGCCTGCCACCACTCCATACTCCGGTTCAATGGGAATATTTGTTTTTTCAAAGAATGTTTTGTTTACCGATGCATAACGGACTGCCATTCCAAATCGTTCACGGACAGCTTTATCAAAATTCTTTAAAGAAGCTCCTCCTCCCGTTATAATCATCCCGGCGCTCAATTTATCAGCGACTCCCGATTCTTCTAAACGAGCATGTACATTCTCCAATATTTCCTGCAAACGGGCTTTAACAGCTTCATTAATTTCTGATGATTTAATTTGTCGAGGCCCTGCACCATTTATACTATTCACTTGTACGAGAGAATCATTTTCCTTATCGGCAATCGCATCACCATAAGTCCTCTTTAAGCGCTCTGCTTCCGGTTCTACAACATTTAAACCGGTAATATCCCTCGTAATTAAATGACTTCCTAACGGAATAGTACATAAACCAATCAATCGTTTATTCTTAAATATGGTAAGTGATGCTACTCCTGCTCCAAAATCAAGCAAGGCACATCCTAAATCTTTCTCGTCTTCACTCAACACAACATCCGCCAAAGCAAGAGGCGAAATAAATATACCCAGGATTTCTATTTTGGCGCGCTCTATACTATTAATAACATGCCGCTTTAAAGAAGGACGGCACACTATTAATTTATAACGCGCTTCTATACATGAACATGGAATACCTACCGGATTAATTTCATGATTACCATCTAAATAAAAAGCAGGAGAAGCAATAGACAGCACGTCTAACCCATCAGGTTTGAACGTCTGACATTCATCGTAAAGAGCGTCTATTGTTTCTTTCTTTACTTCGCCGTCTGCACCTAACGATTTAGCAACCACATGGTCAATGGAATGTATCGATTGTCCGCTTACACCTACATATACTTTCTTTATCTGTATTCCCGGGACCCTGTTAGCTAATTTCCGGAGAAGCGTTATTATCCGGTGAGATGTATTCTCTACATTATAAATAACACCTCTTCTGATGCAACCGACAGAACTTTCCGTTTCGCAGGCAATAACCGTAAATACTCCGGTAAGGCTTCTCGTACCTATAATACCTTTTATATAAGATGTCCCTAAGTCAATAGCCACTATGTAGTTTGTGCTTATCATATCTGCTTCGTTTTTTTTGTACAAACAATCTGATCCTTAAATTTCAAATTAATCATGCTGTATTTTTCCCAACCCATTTTAGGGATGGCTTGTTCATAAAAAAGCTGCAATTTATCTAATTTTTCCCGATAATCATCAAATGTACCTAATAAGATACGATGGCCTCCTACACGAGGGATCAGTACAACTTCTTTATTCGGGTAAACATATATTTGCTCTATCTGACTATTCCAGAACTCATTTTTATGCAAAAATAATGCAAAATCATACAAATCGGTTATTGCAAGCTCTTTTTCAATGTATCCGCTTGCAATAGGGACATAAGCCACATGCTGCCGGCTAATCGGCATTGTACTTCCTTTGCTGTCTACATAGAAATTCCCTCTGGCACCAATCACACGCAAAATAGGCATTTTTTGCTTTACTTCCAACTTAATCGTGCTCGAAGGTGTTTTATACGCTTCTACATCAGCTATCATTTCATTCTTCAGCAATTCGGTTTCTATCCTATGCGTATTAACCGTATTCATCGGTTGCCCTATAGGATTAAGTCTGGCTTGTTTTAATAAGGATATCAAATCGTCAGTGGTAACGAAATGCTTATCCAAACTATCTTTTACGACTACCACTAAATCATGGCAAACTGTGTCTTGCCTGATATCTTTGAAAAAGACAAAAGCAAACAAAATATAGCAAAAAAGCAGAAATGCTACAACAATTGAAATTATTCGGATGGCCACTTATTTAAAATTTGTTTTACAGGTTCAACTAACCGGTCGATATCACCGGCCCCAAGCATTAATACAACTTCATATTTCCCGGAAGCCATTACATCCGGTAATTGTTCTTTATTACACAGTTTCTTGTCCGGAACAGTCGCCTTATCAAAGATTATCCGGGAGCTAATTCCCGGAATCGGATCCTCGCGGGCAGGATAAATATCCAATAAGATCAACTCGTCTAACAAAGAAAGGCTTGATGCAAATTCATCCACAAAATCTCGTGTGCGAGAATATAAATGAGGTTGGAAAACACCTGTCAGTTTTTTATTCGGATATAATGCTTTCACGGATAAAATACTTTCTTTCAACTCTTCCGGATGATGAGCATAATCATCAATCAAAACTATATGACTATTTTTCAAACGAAAATCAAAACGCCGTTCGGGTCCCTGAAAAGAAGCCATGCCTCTTTTTATCTCTTTTTCTGTTACTCCATTAAGCCAGGCAATAGCCATAGCAGCTACGCCATTCTCAATATTCACTTTCACCGGAACTCCTAACCGAATATCAGAGATACGGACATTGGGACCTACAAAATCAAAATAAATCTCTCCGTTTCCGATACGGATATGATCTGCATAAAAATCAGCTTTGTCTGTACCGGAATAGGTATATAGCGTAGCTCCGGATACTAATTGAGGAGTTAACATGATACCCTTTTTCATCACCAAGCATCCGTCCGGACGAATCAAAGATGTAAAATACTCAAAACTTTCCCGATAAGCTTCCGGCGTTCCGTAAATATCCAGATGATCCGGATCAGCGGATGTAATCACTGCCATATAGGGATGTAACCAGTGAAAAGAACGGTCAAACTCATCTGCTTCAATAACCGTGAAACTGCTGGTATCTGAAAGCATCAGATTGCTATTGTAATTCTTCAGGATTCCCCCTAAGAAAGCATTACAATCTATATGCGATTGTTTCAGCAAGTGAGCAATCATCGATGAAGTAGTCGTTTTTCCATGTGTCCCGGCAACACATAATCCTTCAGAAGATTTGGTAATTTCTCCGAGAATCTGCGCTCGCTTCATTACTTCGAAACCATTATTTCGGAACCAGGTAAGTTCTTGATGAGATTCAGGTACGGCAGGTGTATAAACAACTAATGTACTCCCGGATGAACGAAAAGCTTCCGGTATCAGTTGTATATTATCTTCAAAATGGATAATCGCTCCTTCTTGATTCAACGCCACGGTTAAGTCGGAAGAAATCCTGTCATATCCGGCGACTAGTTTTCCTTTCGCAAGGAAATAACGAATCAGAGCACTCATACCAATACCGCCGGCGCCCACAAAATAGACAGATGATATATTTTTCAAATTCATACGCCTTTCTCCATTATTTTTATAATTTCATCAACAATTCGCTCGGCGCTATCCGGTAAAGCCAACGCTCTGATATGTTCACTCAAACTTGAAAGAAGAGCTTCATCCCTTACCACTTCAAGAGCTTTCGGTATCAATTCCTGTTCAGCCTCTCTATCAGTCACCCAAATAGCAGCTTCCTTACGCACTAACGCTAATGCATTTTTCGTTTGATGATCTTCCGCTACATTGGGAGAAGGTACCAAGATAAC
>JAISDJ010000278.1 GCA_031264865.1 Tannerellaceae bacterium
TATGAGACATTCCCGTCGGAAGAAGCCAAGCGGATATGGGATAGATTTGAATTTATCTACACTCCAAAACATGGCAGTTGGCTTAATATGGCAGAGATAGAACTGCACGTCCTTACCAGGCAATGCCTTAATAGGAGGATTGGAGATATGGAAACAATGAAAAAGGAAGTGTTTGCTTGGCAAAGAGATAGAAACAACAGGAATGCTAAGATAAATTGGAGATTCACAAATGACAATGCCAGAATTAAATTAAAGAAACTTTATCCGACAATATTAGATTGACATGACACTAGCATATTACGAAAATATATACAGTTCTTGCAGAGGACGAACTTCGTAACCGGCAAATAGCGGATGATGTACACGAAGCCGTAGCAAACGGTCGAACACCGATTATTCTTACCCAACGGAAAGAATAGGTTACATTATTGGCTGCTATTCTTGCAAATCAAACTGATGCACATATTGTTACACTTATCGGGGCAGATTCGGCAAAAAGAAAAAATAAGATGGCTGAATCATTAGCTTCCATTCCGAAAGAAGAAAAACTCATAATAATTGCTACAGGAAAGTATATTGGGGAAGGTTTCGATTATCCACGCTTGGACACCTTGTTTCTAGCTTCTCCAATCGCATGGAAAGGGACATTGGCACAGTATGCCGGACGGTTGCACCGGGAATATCCCGGCAAACAGGATGTAATTGTTTATGATTATGTGGATATTCACATTCCTGTTTTGGAAGGGATGTATTATAAACGACTTACCGGCTATGCCCAAATCGGATACAAAACATTATCTTCAAAGAATGAGCCAGATAAAATCAGCATGATTTACGACAACGATACTTTTATATCGGCTATAAGAAATGATTTGGCAGAAGCAAAGGATGAAATTTTGATAGTAACCCCCTATATTCGGAGAAAACAGCTCAATGTAGTGCTTGAATGGCTGAAAACACCTTTACAGGTAAAAATACCGGTCACTATTATTACCCACCCAATAGAATCATACAAAGAACAAGAGCAGGTAAGAAAATGTATTGAGTTTCTCCAACTGAAATTAACAGTCATACAAAAACCGGATACTTTCCAGAAATTTATCATAATAGATAACTGACTTGTTTGGTATGGAAGTATCAGCCTTTTTGATTTTGGCAATTCATAAGATACCATCATGCGATTGGAATCAAGAGAATTAGTTGCAGAACTGGAAGCTCTTGTTGAGTAGAGATTAGTACCTTATTCAATCTGACCACAAATATAAAAGAAGGGAATAAAACGAAAACCTCAAAGCCCTATAGGTTTTCTTCGGCAATCTCCACCCTGTGGGTAGTATTCCCTCGAAAAAGGTTGTCTTATTTATTCTCCTTCCATTAAGAGGTGTTTATCAGATATGAAAAGGTAAAAATATTCATAGGTGGGTAGAGTTACGTGTGTTGTGCCTACCTGAACTTATCCCTGTATCCCTCTTCCAATAACTTTTCCACATCTGAAGACCGGTACAGTATTTTCCCGCCCAATTTGATATAGGGAATCCGTCCTTCATTCCTGTAGTCTTGGAGGCTTCTCCGGCTCAACTCCAATTTCTTCGACAGTTTTTCGTCTGTGTAGAAACTTTCACCGTCCAATGTTGGCTTCTTCCCCACGAACAGGCGTTCCATCAGCGAGGCTATCCTGTCCAATGAAACGAAAAAGGTTTTGACCCTTTCGTTGTTCTCTCTGGTAATTAGTTGATTACTCATTGTTTTCTGTTTTATAGGTTCTTAAATCTGTTTCCCTTTGTATTTCGCCTGTTTCCATTTTTCTTCCACAACAGGCAGAATCTTTTGCACGTCTTCCGGCTTATAGTAGGTTTTATGGCTGATTTGGGTGTAAGCCAACACTCCGTTATCCCGTAGCGTTTGCAGGGTTCGGGGCGAGATGCTCAGCAGAAAGCATACTTCCTGATTGTCCATCCACCCGATACTGTCCCTATTGCCGTATTGGTGGCAGAGATGTTCCATTCGCTTTGTAAAGTTTTCAACTGTCGAGAGCATCGCCTCAAATGTTTGCGCTTCGATGTTCACTATTTCCATATCCTTATTTTTATGTAGTTTATATTTCATCTTTCACCTTTTTACCACAAAGTAAAACCGAAGAATCCGTATTGCAATGGACTGGTAGCTTGCTGTCCGCATGTTGCTTCGAGTTGCTTCGATGATCGGAGACAGTACGCTGTTTTTTCTTTGTTGTTGCGAAGTAAAATAGAAAACTCTACTCCCCAATGGCTTTTTATTCAGGGGGCAGTGTTTGGCACTCATTTGGCAGTATGTGGCCTCGCTCACATTATCAAATCGTGCATTTTTCTTTCACCCGATGCGAAGTAAAGCAGAAAAAATAGACGTAGTACAAGTATAGTATCGGACTGGTGCGAGTTAGCTTCGGTTTGGTATGGGTTGGCTGACATTCAACAAATGCTATGATCTCGCCACTGTCCCTGCGATAGGCATAGATGAACCGAAGCTTGTGGCTCTTCTTCCCCGCATAAGTCCAAAACTCATTTGCTTCCAAACAATCATAATACGGCTGCCTGGGCTGGATCATATGCCGGGAGCGCAGCAATACCGGCAAGCGTTTTTTGATGCTGATTTTCTCAATTTCAGCGGTATCCCTGATGCCTATGCCGCAGACAGGCGGTAATAATATCTTTTGTGCCGGGGAAGAATGATAGCCTTTGTACCGCAAGGCGTGGCCGCCGATAAACTGCTGACCGCATTTCTTGCATAAATAATTTTGAGTCCCTGGCGGTTTCTTAGCATTTCTTTTTAGCTTTGTATTTTGACAATCGGGGCAATGGAGTGTGATTTTTATTTTCATTTACAAAATACAAATTAATTCAATGATTGTAAAATAATTATAATAGCATACTTTTACATCACGACCATATTTTGCATAATATAGATTAAAAAAAGCAAAAAAAATATAAAATTAATTTAGAGTTTGTCTAAAAATTTTCATTATAAAAATTTAATCATCAGCGCGATAAAAGCGAGATAAACCATCGTTTGGGAAGATTCTATCGTGCGTTCGTAGTCTTTCGCCAGCCGCCT
>JAISDJ010000282.1 GCA_031264865.1 Tannerellaceae bacterium
CAAAAATATGGAGATAAAAACGTATTATCGCCGGGTACGGTAATTATCTCTGCCGGAGCAGAAGTGAGTGATATCAAAAAAATTGTATCGCCTGTTATTCATAATGATAAGAACACATACATATATTATATAGATTTCTCTTTTGATAAATTGAAATTAGGCGGTTCTGCTTTTGCTCAGGTATTAAACCGGTTGGGAGATTCTGTTCCTACGGTAAAAGATTCGGAATATTTCCAGGATGCTTTCAATACCATACAGGAAGCCATTGATAAAGACTTGTTGCTTGCCGGGCATGATATCTCTGCCGGCGGTATGATAACTGCTTTATTGGAGATGTGTTTCGCTAATGTAGAAGGTGGGTTGGATATATCATTAGATGCTATTTCCGAACCGGATATTGTCAAGATATTATTTGCCGAAAATCCGGGTATTCTTGTACAGGTAAACAATAAGAAAACTTTCGAACACCTGATGAAAGAAGCCGGTGTTGGCTTTGCCCTGCTTGGTAGGCCGACAGACGAAAGACATATTCTTGTGTCCAAAGAAGGAGTACAATATCATTTTGGTATTGATTATATGCGGGATGTATGGTATGCTTCTTCTTATAAATTAGATATCAAACAAAGCGGAAGCATCTGCGCCGGCAATCGGTATGAGAACTACAAAATGCAACCGTTGGAATTTAAATACCCTAAAAACTTTACTGGTAAATTATCCGCCTATAACCTCTCGCCCGACAGAAATAAACTAACTGGAATCAAAGCGGCCGTTATCCGCGAGCAGGGTTCGCAATGCGAACGCGAAACAGCTTACGCCTTATATCTGGCAGGCTTCGACGTAAAAGACGTTCACATGACAGACTTGGCAAGCGGGCGCGAAACATTGGAAGACGTCAACCTGATTGTATTCTGCGGCGGCTTTGCTAATTCGGACGTATTAGGCTCTGCCAAAGGATGGGCCGGCGGTTTCCTTTATAACGAGAACGCCAGCAAAGCTATCCGAAATTACTATGCCCGCAAAGACACCCTGAGCATGGGTATATGCAACGGCTGCCAGCTAATGGCCGAACTTGAGCTGCTTTATCCGGAACATGAAAAGAAACATAAAATGCTTCTTAACGAATCCGATAAATTTGAGTCGGAATTTGTTACGCTTGAAATCCCGAAGAATCATTCGATTATGTTCGGTTCATTAAGCGGTTCGAAATTAGGCGCATGGATTGCTCATAGAGAAGGCAGATTCTCATTCCCCTATGAAGAAAAAGAATATCATGTTGTGGCTAAATATAATTACGAAGGTTATCCCGCAAACCCCAATGGTTCGCCCTGGTCGGTAGCAGGCGTATGTTCAAAAGACGGTCGTCATTTAGCGATCATGCCGCACGCGGAACGAGCGATGTTCCCTTGGCAATGCGGCTATTATCCGGCCAAACGGAAGGACGATGAAGTGACTCCCTGGATAGAAGCCTTTGTGAATGCCCGTAAATGGATAGAAGATACAGAAAACAAATAATTAACTAACTTTTGAAAACCAATGAAGAAGATTACTTGTCTGTTACTTTTGTTAACAGCATTTCAGGTTAATGCACAAGAGTTTCGCTATGCTGCAAGAGCCGGATTAAATCTGGCAGATAAAACAAACACCAGTGGAACATTTAAACCTGGCTTAAATTTTGGCGTGTCTGCCGAGTATTTAGTAACCCCCGTTTTTTCTGCCGAAGCAGGAATCTATTATTCCATGCAAGGCTCCAAGTTTAAATTTGCCAATACGGATTTGGTGCACAATTACATTAATATTCCGTTGCTCGCTAAGTACTACGTACATCGTGGGCTGAATATTTTTGCAGGTCCGCAATTGGGAATAAAAGCCACTGTAAATAAACAGGCATTCGGCATTAAAAATAAAGAACTTGAAGCAGGACGGGTAGAGGGCGATATGGTAAAACCATTTGACCTCTCGGCTGTAATCGGTGTGGGATATTTATTGGAGAACGGTTTCTTCGTCTCCGCCAATATAAACGCCGGGCTGACCAATACAGCCAAAAACCAGTTTACTTATTACGATAAGAGCGCTGGCAAAGTGATATCTCATTCGACAGACAAGGAGTCATTTAAAAACATAGTCATCCAATTTAACTTTGGGTATCGTTTCTAATTGTGTATCTTTGCATCTCATAAACAAAATGCAAGTGTAATGAAGGATAAACCGCTTATTTTAATTACAAATGATGATGGCGTAAACGCTAAAGGGATAAAAGAGTTGGCAGAATGTTTAAGAGAGTTGGGGGATTTAGTCGTATTTGCACCTGATGGCCCTCGTTCGGGAATGTCGAGCGCTCTTACGTCTCTTATCCCTATTACTTATACGTTAGTAAAGGAAGAGCCGGGTCTGAGTATCTATAGTTGCACCGGCACTCCTGTGGACTGTGTGAAACTTGCAGTGAATGATATTGTAGACCGGAAACCGGATCTGTTGGTTTCCGGCATTAATCATGGAGGAAATATGGCTATTTGCGTTCATTATTCCGGGACGATGGGAGCTGCCATTGAAGGATGTATCTTAGGTATTCCTTCGATAGGTATTTCATTAACAGACTATGCAGCAGATGCTGACTTCGACGAATGTTGCCGTTTAGGACGTAAACTCGCCCGCCGCGTGTTAAAAGAAGGACTTCCCAAAGGAACTTATTTAAACCTGAATGTCCCTAGTATCCCCCATGTAAAAGATATAAAAGTATGCCGGCAAGCCGCAGGCCATTTCATTAACGAATATATGCGCTCCGAAAACGCATCGGGCGATCCTGTGTATTGGCTAACCGGCAGTTTCGACGAAGCCAAGCCTATTCACCCTGAGAACGATACGTTAGCTTTAAATGATGGTTACGCTTCGTTGGTTCCTTGCCGGATAGATGTAACGGATTACGATTTCATGCAGAAGCTCCAGTCAATGATAAAAGAGTAATGAAATATTACCTCATCGTCGGTGAAGCTTCTGGAGATTTGCATGCCTCTAATTTGATGAAAGCATTGTCGGAAGTCGACACAGAAGCTGATTTTCGGTTTCTGGGGGGAGATTTGATGCAATCTGTAGGGGGCGTGTTGGTTAAGCACTATCGGGAAATGGCTTATATGGGTTTTGTTCCGGTATTGCTCAATATACAGACAATTTTTCGGAATATGCAAACTTGCCGGAATGACATTCGTTCCTGGCAACCAGATGTCGTTATATTAATAGATTACCCCGGATTTAATCTGAAAATTGCCAAATATGTAAAAACACAATTACAGATACCTGTCTACTATTATATTTCTCCTAAAATATGGGCTTGGAAAAAATACCGAATCAAAGCTTTTCGCCGGTATGTTGATAAGATGTTCTGTATTTTACCTTTTGAAAAAGAATTTTATCACAAACTAAACTATCCGGTAGATTATGTAGGAAACCCTTCTGTAGACGCTGTTGATTCTTTTATACAACAGCGAGCTACACACCCCGATACATTTTTGATAGAAGAGGGCCTGTCCGACAAACCCATTCTGGCGCTATTAGCGGGCAGCCGCAAGCAAGAGATAAAAGATAATCTGCCTGTAATGTTGAATGTTGCGGCAGCTTTTCCCGACTATCAACCTGTTATTGCCGGCGCTCCGGGTATAGAATGCGAATATTATACCCAATACACAAGCCTGCATCCCGTCAAAATTGTTTTTAGTAAAACCTATCCTCTTTTATACCACAGTTCCGTTGCATTGGTAACTTCCGGTACGGCAACATTGGAGGCTTCCCTTTTCCGCATACCACAAGTGGTTTGTTATTACGTTAAAATGGGAAAAATAGCCGGATTTGTTTTCCGTAACTTTTTTCACACCAGCTATATTTCATTAGTAAACCTGATTGCCGGAAGAGAGATTGTTCAGGAGCTATTCGCCGATCGTTTTTCATACCTGACTATTTATACGGAACTGAAACGCATCCTTTATGATGCATCATATAAGAAACAGATGCTGGATGGTTATGCTGAAGTGATTCATATACTTGGAAAATCAGGCGCTTCCCAACGTACTGCACGACTTATCTATAAATATTTGCACAGTTAACATTTTTTACATCTCTTTTTTGCAGCATTTTATCGTCTATCATCATCTTCTCTATGTGAAGGAAAATTATAATGATATTTAATTTATGAAGACGTTGAAGTTCTTTTTTGTTAGTATGGGATTGGTAATTACCTCCCTTACATTTAATTCATGTTTAGATGATAATGCCTATCCTTTAGGCAACATGTGGGTATCGATTGCAACGGCAAGACCTATAAACGACAGTTCTTTCTATCTTACATTAGATGACAGTACGACGCTATGGCCAGGGGCGCCTCTCTATATCAACTATCAACCAGTAAAGCCCCAGCGTGTACAGATTAATTACACCAAACTGGGTGATAATTTTGAAGGTTACGACTATGTTATTAAGTTGAACACTCTTGATACAATACTCACAAAACCAATTTCTGAAAATCTTGGTGCAAAGAACGATTCTGTTTACGGAATAGACCCGGTAGAAATCACAACCATGTGGGTAGGGGATGGCTTTCTGAATATTGAATTTAAAACGTATTTCAGTGGCAGCATAAAACATTTCGTTAACTTAATACCTGCTACAACAACTAATGAAGATTCGTATAAATTGGGGTTTCGGCACAATGCAATGGACGACCGTTCCTCTCATTTGCGATATGGTTTTGTAGCATTTGATTTGTCGAGTCTTCCTAATACAGAAGGAAAGGACGTTACATTACGAATCGAAGCGAATACGTTTGAAGGAATAAAAACATTTGAGAAAAAATACAATTCAGGTAGAAACACTGAACAAGCAGAAACATTCAGTTCAAAGAATTTCGAAAAGATTATGTAAACACCTTCCCACATAACTTTTATTTTTATCATTTAGTTCAGAGAGAGGGGCGTCGTGATGATGCCTTTCTTTTTTTGTTTATTTTTGTTTCTAAAGATGCAACGTTTCTAATACGACTCTCGTTTATATAAACAAATGGAGGAAACAATTGATAGACTGATTGAAAAATGCCGCCATGGAAACAGGCCTGCGCAATTGGCGCTTTACGAAAGATATGCACGAAAGTTATATAGTGCATGCCTGCGTATTGTAGGGAATGTGCCGGAAGCAGAAGAAGCTATGCAGGATTCGTTTTTGAAGGTATTCACGCGGCTGGAGCAATATCAGGATGGACAATGTTTCGAAGCATGGATACATCGAATCGCTATACATACTGCGATAGACTATGTAAGGCGTCATACCCAAGAATGGGAGGAATTATCGGGTAATTATGCCGAACCGATTGAAGAAGAAACGGATGATGAAGATATGGAGTATACAGTAACGCAAATAAAAGAAGCGACAAAAAAGTTACCCGTCGGATATAGAGTTGTTCTATCACTATATCTGTTTGAGGGATATGATATGGAAGAAATATCCTCTATATTAAATATCCAACCGGCAAGTGTACGAACGCAATACATGAGGGCCAAACGAAAGCTACTTGATATAATAACTGCAAATTGATTATGTATAATATAATAACCGATTGATATGGACAAATTAAAGAATTTTATTGATACACACAAAGAAGCTTTTGAAGACGACCTTCCCCCAATGGGGCACTTCGGACGCTTTGATAAGAAATTGTCCGTTTCATCCCGGAAACGACTAAAATGGATACAAATATTTACCGTTGCCGTTGCCGCTGCTGTTACACTGTTTGTATTTATACGGATTCAGAGTGATATGAATGTCCCAATACAACAAGCAAAAACGTACACATGCGAAACGCAAAAGGAAATAGATGAGCTTAAGTTCTATTATAATATGCAACTGGATGAAGTATCCGCACAAATCAGAGCGTTATATAAAAGTGAACAAATACCCGGTGGATTGGAATTACTGGAAGAAACAAAAAAAATTCTCAAAAACTCACATGAATTTGAAGACGCCGTTCTGCCTACCTTACCCTGTTCAGACGCTGGCTTATTTGCAATGAACCAACATTACAGCAATAGCCTGGAATGTTTACAGATTATGCTAAGTCAAATGGGGAAAGCCATTCAATATAATAATAACTAAAAAACATAATAAAATGAACACAACACACACTAAAAACCGTTGGCTGCTTTTCGCCCTGTTAATTATACTGGCTCCCACCATAGGGGCTGAGACATTAGATAACACCAAAAAGAATGAGTTCAACCAGACATTCAAGGTAGACGCAAACGGGCAACTGCAAATAGACAATCGTTACGGCAATATTACCATAACGCATTGGAATAAAAACGAGGTTGCCATTCAGGTAATTGTAGAATCGAAAGCCCGTAGCGAATCAGAAGCTCAAAGAGGGTTAGATCGTGTAAGCATTGAATTGAAGCAATCGGGAAATACGGTTTACGGGCTTACGTCGCTTAAGAGCCAGAATGGCTGGAACAACGACAACAACCGCATCAATATTAATTATTATATCAGTATGCCGGCTAAGTTCTCCGCCAATTTATCCCAGAAATACGGCAACATTAATCTCCCGGAAAAAAACGAAGGGGAATACACCATCGAGGTAAAATATGGAAACATAGCAGCCGGAAGCTTTACAGCCCCTCTACGTATCGAAGCCGGATACGGCAATATTAAATTAGAGGATGTGAAATCATTGCAATTGGATGTCGCTTATTGTGGGAATGTGACCATCAACAATGGAGAAGTAATAAAGATAGACAGTAAATACTCCAACCTGCACATGAGGAATGTCTCCCAACTCATGATTGATAAAAAATACGGCAATTTACAAGTACAGAATGTAGATAAAATGACTATCGAAGTAAAATATAGCGAATGTTCCGTAGAGCAGATAAAAGGCGAACTAAACAGCTCGTTGAGTTATAGCACGCTGACAGTAAAAGAACTGTCACCCGGATTCAGCCGGGTAAGAGCCGAAGCGCGTTACGGAAACCTGAACCTTTCCATCTCTTCAAAAGCATCCTTTAAGGTAAATGCCAGAAATATAAAATATGGCAATGCCGATGTGAAAGGATTCAATATAACGAATACGAATATAGAAGACAAAGTGAACCATTACTACCAAATAAACGGAGCATCAGGTTCAAGCGTCATCGATTTTGATGGAAACAATTACAGCAATTTACGAATAAACGCTTTATAAAGCGTTTAAGATAAGGCCCTGTCGATCGTATGAAAGAAAGGGAATGAGCCGAAAACGGCGGCAACAGTCAATAAATAAGAGATTTTGTCATTGACTGCATCAAACAGCGCAAAGTCTTCCCGGGAGTTCCCATACATATATAATATGAGGAACGCAACTGCGAAGTAAGCAACCAACGCAAGTGTCAGCCAGGGAGAGAATCGCCATGATTGCCTGTGAATAACGGTTTGCCGGCCCTTTTGCAACGGTTGTTCCTTTGCAATACGTTCCATAATCCGGCGGCTAAGATCGGCCGATGGCTCTAAAGAGGCAGACGTAAATAACCTGCGCGTCAGTTGATCGAGTTCATTTTCATTCTTGTTCATACGATACTGTGTATTTCGCGTTTCATGATTGATTTCAATTTTTCATAGAAACGTTTGCGTCCCCTGAATAGTTTGATTTTTATGTTGGAAGGCGTCAAGCCTGTTATCTGATGAATATCCTCTACGGAAGATTCCTCCAGATAATATAAGGTAAGAAGCAAGGCTTCGTCTGAAGGTATTTTCTGAAGAACAAGCCTGATGATTTCTTTTCTGTCTTTCCGTTCCAATACGGCTAACGCATTGTCGGTTTCGTCATTCGTAATCTGTTCGGGACAGGCGTCGTTATAATCGGGCGAAAACGATTGCCGGCGCTGGGCCGTAAGCGATGTATTATACACGATGCGATAAAACCAAGTGGAGAACTTACTCCCGAATTGAAAATCAGGCAACGCACGATAAGCCCTGACAAAAGCATCCTGCACTGCTTCTTCCGCTTCCTCGCGATTCTCCAATATCCGGTAAGCGATCGTAAATGCCATTACCTGATATTTCGCGACGAAGCGGGAGAAACACTGTGTATCCCCCGCCAGAATCTTTTCTATCCACGTTTGTTCATCCATTTACATCCGGTCTGCATCCTGTCCTTCTTCCCGCTGCATTTTACGGGCAATAAAGAAATAGATTACAAAGGCAATACCGCCGCCTAATATGGCAAGAATAAAAATAAGGAAACCTCCTTCACGAATGTAAAAATACCTGTTTATCGACAGCCCTGCAATAGCTCCCAAAGAAAGGCCGATCATTAACAAGCCGTTGCGAAGGGCATCAAATTTGTTTACTTTTTTTTCGGGTTCTTCAATAACAACTCCTTTCTCAATCATTGCCATACGTTCGGCATGTTTAGACTGATTTATTTTAGCTAACAAAAGGCCGCCGATAACCGGAAGCGTAATGACGAATATCATAGCTAAAACCTGTATCCAAAAATCTTCATCCATCTGTTTATGTATTAAATTAACAACTCTTTAATCCTATGACTACCCGGCGTCTGTTCCGGTTACAAAAAAAGGAATAAATGATGAGGCGTCATTAAAAAAACAGCTCCCGCCCGGTGTTTTGCCGAAGGGGAGCCATTCTTTTCTCGTAAGCGGTTCGTCAGACGATTTCACCTCGTACGATTTCTTCTTTCTCTTTATCCCAATACATCGTTCGTCCTTCCAGGAAAGCGCGTGTACCCATATGGGCGGTAATAGCTTCTTCGAAAGCTTGGTTGATATTACAACTTGGTGTTTTCTTCTGACGGATACATTCCAGCCACTCACGGATATGCAAGTGTGTTGTGTCATACCGTTTCCCATTTACGTAGGTATAAAGCAAACCACGTTGTGCAAAATAAAGTTCTGTCGGCGATGTAACGGAGTCGGAGCTATCCTGTCCCGGCACATAGGTGTAGAAGGGAGCATCCGTATGGATAATACCTTTATTTATTTTATCTGCATAACGGGCCGAATTTTTATCAACTGTAATTTGAAGAATATTGGAAACCTCCATAGAAGCGTCATGTCCCATAAATACTTTACCACGATTACGCGAACTGGCTAATGTTGCACTATAAAGCATCGTCATATCTTTATCGGGAAATTCAAATGTAGTCTGCAATACATCAGGTACTGTGCGTCCGTCTTTGAAGAAATAAACGCCACCCGAGGAGGTTGCTGCGTGAGGTATACCCACGTGCATAATCTGATTAACGGCGTCGTACTCATGTGTAAGCAAATCACCGGAAAGCCCTGTGCTGTAATCCCACCAGCAACGCCAGCGGAAGAAACGTTCCAGGCTGAATTTACTTCTTTCTTCCGGTCCTACATAGCGTTCCAATCCGTACGTAGTCATGTAGTCCATATATTCTTTGATACGTTCCGGGTCTCCTTCAAACTGTTTCCAGTCAATCGTTGCAGGATTGGATCCTTCAATCAGGTCATATACCCAAGCGCCGTTAGGCGAATTCCGGTTTGTACAAACTTCAATAAGATTTACATCGCCTAAGAGCCCTTTACCGATAATCTCTTCAGCTTTCTGATAACAATCGGTTTGCCTGCCCTGATGGCCTAACTGGAATACAACGCCGGTATCATTGATTACCTGACGTACCATATAGGTTTCGGGAACAGTCCACGATAGCGGTTTTTCTACATATACATGCTTGCCGGCTTTAGCTGCATCCATCGCCATTGTGCTATGCCAATGGTCGGGCGCTGCGATGATAACCGCATCAATATCATCTGCCGCCAATAATTCTTTGTAATGACGGTAACGCTTCGGCGCTTTTCCGAACATACCGTTTGAACCTTCCCTGTTTATATTTGAACCGGCCAGAATAGCTGCGTCGCCATAAACATCGAAGATATCACATACGCCCGTTATTTCAATATTCAGGTTATCTTGTTCCTTATATTGCTGATAGCGGGTATCATTTTTGTTATTTTTCGATGCTTCAATCATGGTATCTATCCACGATGGCTCGGCAAATCCGGCGGCGCGCATCAATTGCTTGCCTCTGATCCCGAAGCCAATGATTCCTACACGGATCAATTCCCCGTCCGGTTTAGGATCCAGATATTTGGCTTCGTCTTTACTTACCTTGAATACATCGGAAATATCACGTCCTCTAGTTACGTCTTTTTGTTTCTTATATACGCCATAAGCTAATGCGCCTAAAACAGGGACAGTAGCTAATGCTTTTATCGCATCACGGCGTCCTTTGGATTCCGGTTGTTCGGACTTTGGCGTCTGGTTTAGGTCTTTATCTTCTGTTGCCATGATTATATTAATTTATATTTACGAAAACTTTCCGGTAGTATATTCTTCAAATACCTGTCTATTCCTATCACATGAGAAGTTGGGAATGTACATAGAACAGCTAATGCCGCACATTCCACCAAATTCTTATCAATCCATAAATATGAGCCTTCGAACGGCATTAGATAAGAAGCTTCCACAAAAGAAGGATGCGATAGGGTGTACATGATAAGGAGCAATATGCCTCCAATAGAAGCAATCCGCGATAAACATCCTGTTATCAAGGCAATCCCGATTAAAAGAAGGCACCATTTATTCATCATATTTACCATATCCACCATGGCTGCATCCTGCGTTAGCTCAATAAAAAAAGAAGCAACAGGTCCCTGCGAATCGAGCAAATAGGGGAGAGAGGTCCATTTCGGATTAAGTATCTTCACTAAACCCTCATAGGCAAAATGCCATCCGATAAAAATACGTAAAACGATAAGCCACGTTAGTTGGGCTTTTGTGTATAACTGATTTTTCATTATAAAGTCTTCAATATGGTCTAAGAATTAAAAAAAAGAATACCCAAAAAATGAACACTTACCGTTCACCTCCGGGTATTCTACTATAAATTAATTGGTTATTCGTTTATAAAAAACGCACATTAATCCAATATCTTAACTTTGATGTTACGGAACCATACATCATCCCCGTGGTCTTGGAAACCAACAAAACCTTCTCTGTCAGGCCCGCCGCAATTCAGCAATAATTCATAAGCCAACGGCCATTCTGTTTCGCTGAACTTGCTCTTGTCTAACATTTCTTTCCATTGTGGCGTCCATAAATGGTATTCCACAACTGCTTCGTCGTTCAGGTAATAAACCACTGTGCCTTTGTAACACAGTATTTTACCTTTGTTCCATTTACCAAAAGGTTTTGCATTCTGAGGCTTGGCGGGGATCATATCGTACAGAGAACCTGCCATACGATTACCGTCTTTACCTAATTTGGCGTCCGGATGGTTTTCATTATCCAATACCTGGTATTCGGGAGCGGAGATATAAGCCGGCTCACCTGGTATTTCCTGGATAAGAATAAACACGCCGGAATTGGAGCCTTTCGCTACCTTCCATTCAAACTCAAACTCAAAGTTTTTAAGTTTTTGAGCATAAATAAGGTCGCCGCCATCACCTTCCTGCGCTTCGCCGCCGCCTGATCCGTTTAGTTTAATCGCTCCATCTTCAATGACCCATCTTGAGGGGACGTCTGTTTTATTATAGCCTCTCCAGCCGTCGAACGACTTGCCGTCGAAAACAGTAATCCAACCATCTTCTCCGCCACAAGCCGAGAGACAGAAAATCATGGCAACAACGCTCGTTACTACTAATAACTTTTTCATTTTATACTATTGTTTTTTTAATAATGTCGGTTAACCCAATGAACGATCAAGGCATGTCAACTAATTTCCAACCGTCGCGATAGTTGTGCTTAATTAATTCTTCGGCAAACTTCTTCGCATTAATCGGGTCTGTCCATGTCTTGTTGAAGGATGGGTGACCGTCTTTAATGGTGAAACCGTCTTTGATAACAATCTTGATTTCTTCGTCGTCATTGATATTCGTAAACTTCATATTCGGGCCATCCCAGTATAATTCTTTGTTCAGCGATTGCAGGCGAACGGCTAATACACCCATTACTACCATTTCGTTGAATGGACCTGCTTCCGAGAAGTCTGATTTGGTCAATACGCGATTCGTAGCGCTTTCTTTACAAGCACGGATCCAGTCTTGTTCGTGCCCGCCACGCATAGCGTCTTTCACACGGCGGCAAACCTGAGGAACATTAGGCGTACGGCCTGAAAGCAACCATGGGTTTACACCGTAACAACCGCAAATCAAAGTGTCTTTTGTTCCGTGGAAAATAACGGCGCCACCTTCGTCGTTCATATTTCTACCTGCTGGCCATCCGCATGGGAAATCAGGTTTCAAACCACCATCATACCAATGTACTTCCACTTCCGGCATAGATACTTTCGGCATATTGTCGCGAGCAGGGAAGATAAGTTTTACATGCTGAGCCTGAGGAGCGCAATCTTTTAATAATAAGGTAGAAGAACCTTGAACTTTCGTAGGATAACCCAATTTCAAACCTTTAAATACAGGGTGAAGGATATGACAAGCCATATCGCCTAAAGCACCTGTACCATAGTTCCACCAACCACGCCAGTTCCAAGGATGGTAAAGGCTGTTATAAGGTACTAATTCAGCCGGGCCGGTGAATAAGTCCCAATTTAAGGTAGAAGGAACCTTATCGGCTTTTTCGGGAGTCATCAAACCTTGTGGCCAGATAGGACGGTCTGTGAAAGCTTCTACTTTAGTTACTTCGCCGATTTCGCCGCTCCAAATCCATTCGCAAACCAAGTCTACACCTTCTGCCGAAGAACCCTGATTACCCATCTGAGTCGCCACTTTATGTTTAGCTGCTAATTTGGTAAGTAAACGAGATTCATAAACCGAGTGAGTCAAAGGTTTTTGCACATAAGCATGTTTTCCCATTGTTATGGCGTCGGCCGCAATGATAGCATGTGTATGATCGGCAGTAGCAACCAATACAGCATCAATTTCTTTGCCCATTTCATCAAACAATTTACGATAATCCCAGTATTTCTTTGCCTGGCTGTATTTGTCGAATACAGGTTTTGCGTACTTCCAGTCGATATCGCAAAGGGCTACGATATTTTCCGTTGTAGACATGTTTGTAAGGTTGCCGTTACCCATACCTCCAATACCAATACCGGCGATGTTCAGCTTATCCGTAGGAGCTGTGTAGCCGTGGCTTTTACCCAAGATAGAGTTAGGAACGATAGTCAGAGCTGCAGCAGCAGCTGTACCCTTTTGAAGAAACGATCTTCTTGAAATTTTTGACATAATAACTTTCTTTATAGATTAGCACTTATAATTGATAATATTCTTTTACATTCACCTAACACACAAATCGACGCAAATATAACCAATACACAAGTATAGGCAACTATAAAAAGGCTCTTTCTTCCCTGAAATAATTTTTTTTAACAATGGCTTCCGTCTCTTTTTCCCTCTCTGTGCCTTATTTCATCGAAAAAAGATTACGATCCTTTTAGTAAACCATTACGATGCCTTTAGTAAACCATAACAATGTCTTCGGTAAACCATTATTATAGTTTACCGAAGACATTGTTATGGTTTTTTTCCTCTTTATCGTCGTTTATGCACAAGTATTTATAAACGTCCTGAAAGCTGAAACCACCGTCAACTAAAGACTCCTTTGACTTTTTTAGTATCTTATTCGTGCCAATCTATATCAAATGTTTGCATTTTCACATTCTTTATAAATTATATATGTCGGAAAACAACAAAAGCAACAAAAAAACATATATATTTGTTACATAGAATAAGGAACATATTATTGCTTACATTATGAAAAAAGAATCTATCCCTTTACGGATATATCACTTTTATCTGGAAGGTTTTAAAGAGATGACATTAGGGAAAACACTTTGGACGATAATTCTAATCAAATTATTTATTATGTTCTTTGTGTTGAAACTATTCTTTTTCCCCAATTTTTTAGGGAAGTTCGACTCTAAGCCTGAAAAACAAGATTACGTTTCCAACGAACTGATTTATCGAGCTATTACTCCTTAAAATAAGATAATTATGATTGAAAGCATTGACACTTCTCTGATTGATTGGTCGAGAGCGCAATTTGCCCTTACGGCCATTTACCATTGGATCTTTGTTCCGCTAACATTAGGACTGGGTATTGTCCAAGCGGTAATGGAGACTATTTATTACAAAACAGGCAATGAGTTCTGGAAAAAGACCGCCCAGTTTTGGATGAAAATCTTCGGTATCAACTTCGCAATCGGAGTTGCTACAGGGCTAATTCTCGAGTTTGAGTTCGGCGCAAACTGGTCTAACTACAGTTGGTTTGTAGGAGATATTTTCGGCGCTCCTCTGGCAATCGAAGGCATTCTGGCATTCTTTATGGAAGCTACCTTTATTGCTGTTATGTTTTTTGGCTGGAATAAAGTAAGTAAAGGCTTCCATCTTGTTTCTACATGGTTGACGATTGTTGGAGCGACCCTTTCCGCCTTATGGATATTGATAGCAAATGCCTGGATGCAATTTCCGGCCGGTATGCAATTCAATCCCGATGTTGTTCGTAACGAAATGTTCGACTTCTGGGCTGTTGCGCTTTCTCCTGTTGCTATCAATAAGTTTTTCCACACGGTACTTTCCGGATGGTTGGTTGGAGGCATGTTTGTTGTTGGCATAGCCTGCTGGTACTTATTGAAGAAAAAAGAAACCAAATTTGCATTGGCAAGTATCAAGATTGGTGCGGCGTTTGGATTGATAGCTTCTCTGTTGCTACTTTGGACAGGCGACGGCTCCGCTTACCAGGTTACACAAAAACAACCAATGAAATTAGCCGCTATGGAAGGTTTATATGAAGGTGGAAATGGTGTTGGTGTGGTAGGTATCGGCGTTCTGAACCCAAGTAAAAAAAGTTATAACGATGGTGTTGACCCCTTCCTTTTCAAACTGGAAATCCCGAAGCTGCTTTCCTTCCTTGGTGAACGAGACTTTAACGCCTATATACCCGGTATTACCAACCTCATTGAAGGAGGCTACCAAACGAATCAAGGCACAACGGCGCTATCCGCTAAAGAAAAAATAGCAAAAGGACAATTAGCTATAAAAGCGTTGGCAGATTATCGTCAAGCGAAAAAAAACAAAGATGAGGTTGCAGCGAAAGCTTATCGTGCCACATTAGATGAGAATTTTGCGTATTTTGGTTACGGATATATCAAAAGTCCGGAAGATTTAATCCCACCGATAGGGCTCACCTTCTATTCATTCCGTATAATGGTAATCCTGGGAGGCTTCTTTATCCTGTTGTTTCTGATTGCTACCTGGCTGTCTTACAAAGATAAATTTGAAGGCAAACGTTGGTTGCAATGGGTTTGTTTGTGGTCGATTCCTTTGGCTTATATTGCCGGACAGGCCGGTTGGATTGTAGCTGAGGTAGGACGCCAGCCATGGGCTATTCAGGATATTCTTCCTGTATCGGCAGCTATCTCAAAATTAAATACGTCTTCCGTACAGTTAACTTTCTTTATATTCTTAGCCTTATTTACGATCCTTCTGATTGCAGAAATAGGTATTATGGTTAAGGCTATCAAGAAAGGTCCGCAAGTATCCGAACAATAACTTTTAAACAATAAACATCATGGATAGTACATATATATTATTACAGCATTATTGGTGGTTACTTGTATCACTATTGGGAGCCTTATTGGTATTCCTCCTCTTTGTGCAAGGTGGGCAGTCTTTGCTTTTCACCATCGGAAAAACGGAAATACAACAGAAGATGTTGTTAAATTCAACCGGTCGTAAATGGGAATTTACCTTTACCACATTGGTAACTTTTGGTGGCGCATTCTTTGCATCTTTCCCATTATTCTACTCTACCAGTTTTGGTGGCGCTTACTGGGTATGGATACTCATCCTGCTCTGCTTCGTATTGCAAGCCGTATCCTACGAATACCAGGCGAAGAAAGGGAATCTGATCGGAAAAAAGACCTATCAGATCTTCCTTATTATAAATGGCGTTCTTGCTCCGGTTCTTTTGGGTACAGCCGTTGGCACTTTCTTCAACGGTGCCGAGTTCCTCGTAAATAAAGAACAACTGACAGACGTTGCCATGCCGGTTATCTCGAAATGGGCTACCCCATGGCATGGGCTCGAAGCGGCATTTGTTTTCTGGAATGTATGTCTCGGCTTAGCTGTATTCTTCTTATCACGCGTATTAGCCCTCTTGTATTTCGTCAACAATATAGACGACAATGAAATACAAAAGAGGTCTCGTAAGCAACTGTTTATAGAAACCGGCCTATTCCTGGTATTCTTCCTTACATTCCTTGTACACCTGTTATTGCAAAGCGGATTTGCCGTTAATCCGGAAACTAAAGAAGTATTTATGCAACCCTACAAATATTTCTTCAACCTGATAGAAATGCCCGTTGTACTTGTTGTTCTGTTAATTGGAGTAGTAGGTGTACTTTTTGGTATCATTAAGACCCTGTTTTCAGCCAATTGGAACAAAGGAATCTGGTTTGCAGGTACAGGAACCGTACTAACAGTGTTAGCCTTATTGCTTTGTGCAGGATGGAATAACACAGCCTATTATCCTTCTTTAGCTGATCTACAAAGTTCGCTAACGATCGAAAACAGTTGCTCCAGTTTCTTTACATTAAAAACAATGAGCTACGTTTCATTACTGATCCCGTTTGTTTTAGCTTATATTTTTTACGCATGGAGAGCGCTGGACTTACGCAAAATAAACAGTAAAGAAATGCAGGAAAACAACCATACTTACTGATTGTCTCTTTCAAATTATTATATTAGTATTGCAAAAAAGAAGGATTGATTATCCACAAGCAGTGGCCGGAAGAAAAATTTTCCGGCCACTCTCGTAAAAATGAAAATCATTATGCGCCCTGATAGCAGGATTTTCATCATAAAAAACGAATGAAGACTTGCAAGGTAAAAAAAATCATCTACCTTTGCATCGCATTAATGGAAAATGCCCAGATGGCGGAATTGGTAGACGCGCTGGTCTCAAACACCAGTGGGGTTACACCCATGCCGGTTCGATCCCGGCTCTGGGTACGAGGAAAGTAAAAGTCTAATTGATAATCAATCAATTAGGCTTTTGCTTTTGGGCGATTTTCCCCACATTTTCCCCACCGGTGTTTTAAATACGGCTCACCTGCAA
>JAISDJ010000076.1 GCA_031264865.1 Tannerellaceae bacterium
ACTTATTTAAGAAACAAAGGCCTGCACAACATACTTTTTGCCTATAATACAGACAAAGTATTTTCGCGGGAACAATACATGCAAGGGTATCCGGGGGATGAATTTATCGATATGCTCTCTTTAGACTGGTATGGCGCCGGAAACGAATTTAATAAAGCGGTAGACAACGCTTTAGGATTCATCTCGCCTCTTGCCGTTGAAAAAGGAAAGTTATGCGCTCTGAGTGAATGCGGCAACATAAGCGAAGCCATGATCAACATCATGAAAAAATACCCCCTCTCTTATTTCCTGACATGGAGAAATACCTATTACGAAGACCCTGCCAAACGAAGGCCCGTCGATGACAACTATCTCCGGGAACTAAAAGCCATGCATGATCATTCGCACACCTTGTTTTTGAAAGATATACAATAAATATAAAAGAAGCCTTATGACAAAAAGGCAAGTAGAAGCGGCAGGTAATCTTTCAGTTTGATGCGGAGGATTTTCAATGATTGTCTGATCCGGTACTCCACCGTTTTAACAGAAACGCCAAGTTCTTCGGCTATCTGCACATTTGTGCAATCGCCAAAACGGCTGCGGATAAACGTTTCCCTGAAAACATCCGGCAATTCATTTACCGCCTTTTCTATATTTTCGGCCAATTCGTTGATAAGGTAATAATCGGGGTCGTTAAACTGGTCTTTTATCTTTTCATAGATAATCGTATGTACCCGCTCCCGGTACTGTTGCTTTTTGATAGCATTCAGGCAGCGGAACTTCGTAGCCGTAAAAAGATACGATTTAACCGAAAACTCTATCACTACATTCTCCCGGTTTTCCCAGATGAATACCATCAAATCCTGCACCAACTCTTCCGCATCATCATCGGAAACATAGTGGGAAGCAAATTCGCACAGGGGAGAATAGTACTTAACAAACAATTGTCTGTAAGCCTCTTTGTCGCCGGCATAGAGCAAAGTCAAAAGTTCGTGGTCGCTCATACGATTCAATTCATGCTGTTTTATTCCAAGGCATCTCCGGCAAAGATATTATTAAAATCAATGCTGTTGGTAAAGATGCCGTTAAAATCAATGCCACTCACCAGAGATAGCCGCCATTTTCCGCATTTTTCCCGCAAAGAATACGAAAAAAACAGTTTTCCCGGTTAGGGTATCCACCGGGTGAAATTGTCGTATAGGTAGAATGAAAGAATATAGCGAACATACAACAGAAGGAATTCCTGACACAACCGTAGCGTTTCGATACATTAAAGGAACAACTTCGGAGGAAGAGAAAACGGCAGTAAACAAATGGCTTGCCGAAGACGAATCCCACGAAAAAGAGTTACAACAGATTGCCCGCATCTACTACGCCCGGCAGACGAAAGAGCGCATTCTGGCACGCGACTCGTACAAAGCTTTCGAGGCAGTGGAAAAACAGGTCCGACGCAAAGCGCTGACCAGGTGGATGCGAGGAATTACCGTGGCGGCTGCTTGTTTTGCTGGCGTGTTTTTGCTATCCCCTGTTTTCGGTTATTACATAAGCCAAATGAAGGAAGCGGCTCCTCAAACCGTCACCGTCACATCCAATCCGGGCATGCGTACCCAATTTGGCCTGCCCGACGGAACCATCGTACACCTCAACTCGGGCAGTACCTTTACGTACCCCATGCCTTACGATAAAAAGGAACGGAAAGTGACTCTCGCCGGCGAAGCCTACTTTAAAGTCGCCCATAAAGAAGAACAGCCATTTATAGTAGACGTGCTTAACGGCAGTCTACAGGTAAAAGTAACGGGAACCGAATTTAATATACAAGCCTACGAAAACGACGACGAGATTAACACCACGCTGCTATCCGGTTCCGTGGCGCTTGAATATACCGGCCGGAAAGGAAATACAGACAGAACCCTGCTGGTTCCTTCTGAAAAAGCGACCTACAACCCGCTCACAAGGCATTTCAACAAAACGGAGGTAAACACACAAATAGAAACCTCCTGGATAGAAGGAAAACTAATTTTCAAAAACACTCCCCTGCCGGAAGTCCTGAAAAGATTATCCCATTATTATAATGTAAGATTTGAAATAAGGAACCCGGGGATAAAAAGCTATTGCTTCACGGGAACCTTCATAAACAAGCAACTATCGCAAGTACTTGACTATTTAAAAATATCGTCTGAGATAAACTATAAAATCAATTCCACGACAGAAGACGACAGCTCCGGGATGAAATACGCTACCATTGTATTGTGGAAAAACAAGTAATTCCTCGTTCCTCCCTATTTTTTTAGTATCTTTCGCGGAAAATAAAATGAATTTGCATAAATAAAATCAGAGATATGAGATACTTTAACATTGCAGGACCTTGTAACAAGCTGGAACATTACATGATAGAAGCCGCTACGCGGTTGCAGGGTGTGGAACAACTGATTGACATGAAGCAGTATTTTGTAATTTATGCAGCGCGCCAAAGTGGAAAAACGACCTATTTACAAGATTTAGCCGGACGGTTGAACGCATCAGGCAACTATTATACCTTGTACTGCTCGTTGAAAGCCGCTCAAGGCATCACCGACCCGAAAGAAGCGATACCCCAAATTGTGAAGAAAATAAAATACGTACTCAAATTGTACAATATCCCTCACGGAGATAATTTTGCAAAAGACGCGGACTACGACAATTATATGGGAGTATTGAATATCGAACTTACCACGTTATGTGCATCGCTCGACAAGCCACTGATACTGTTGTTCGACGAAGTGGACTGTTTAAGCGAAGGCGTTTTAATTACCTTTCTCCGGCAGTTGCGCGACGGATATAATAACCGGAGCCAATTTCCTTTCGTACACTCCATCGCTTTAGTTGGTATGCGTAATATACGCGACTACAAAGCACAGGTACGCCCTGAGAGCCAATCGCTGGGTTCGTCCAGCCCGTTCAATATCGTTACGGAATCGCTTACTTTGAAGAACTTCACAAAAGAAGAGATTTGCCAACTCTATCAACAACATACCAATGAAACGGGGCAGGTATTTGAGGAGGATGCCGTTGAACTGGTTTGGCAGCAGACGCAGGGACAGCCTTGGCTGGTGAATGCCGTTGCCCGCGAAGTGATCGTGAAGATACTGCAATCCGATTACACACAGCCGGTCACTGTCGAACGGGTAGCCAAAGCCATTCATACCATTATCCTGCGTCGCGATACACATATCGACAGCCTGCTCGAACGGCTAAAGGAAGAACGAGTACGCAAAGTAATGGAGCCGATTATCATGGGTGAAGACATCTTCGACCGGACATCTGACAATTTCCAATATGTCATGGATCTGGGATTAATCTCTACTGCCCGGGGCGAGTTGGCTCCTGCCAATCCTATTTATGCCGAAGTCATAGCCCGCACATTAACATATAGTATGCAGCAAAAATTAGTAGAAGATAAGAATACTTATTCGGCGCCCCACTACATAAAGGGCGGGCGTATCGACATGGATTTTCTGCTATGCGACTTCCAACAATTCTGGCGTGAGAACAGCGATATCTGGACAACGAAATTCGATTACGAAGAGGCTGCCCCGCAACTGATACTGATGGCCTTCCTACAACGCGTAGTCAATGGCGGGGGACAACTTATTCGCGAAATGGCCGCAGGGACAGGTCGCCTTGACATCTGCTTAGTCTACGAGGGACAGAAATATCCGATCGAACTCAAACTATGGCGCGGCGAAAAGTCGTTGGAAGCTGGTGTTGAGCAAACGCTGCACTATATGGACGTCTACGGCGCTACGGAAGGCTGGCTCGCTCTTTTCGATCGGACGCCTCAAACCCCGTGGGACGAGAAAATCTATATGGAGAGGAGAATTGTCGACGGAAAGACAGTTACCATAGTAGGATTGTGAGTACTTTAACTTCTATAATTAGTATCAATAAAAAAATGGACAGAGTTTTTAAATCGAAAGTGGATTGGTGGTATCATTTGCTGCTTTTTATCTTGATTGTCATTTGTTTCGTAGTGGTTATCAAGGGGAATATTGCGGCTGTGGCGGTTGTATTATTGATAACTGCGCTGGCTGTGCATGTGATGCTTAGTACCTATTATATTATTACCGCCGACGGCAGGTTGGTTGCTCATTGCAGTATTTTCCCCAGGAAAGAAATCGGGATCAGTGCGATTGAAGGGGTGGAGCGTACGATTATGCCGGTGCCCAGTTATGCCCTGTCGTTAAGCCGTATCGGTATCTGGTCGGGAAAGGGGTTGTGGATGATGGTTTCTCCGCAAAACGAAAAAGACTTTATCAAACTGCTTAAACAGTTCAATCCGGACATCAAACTGATAAATGATACGAATTTCCTGTAAACATAAAAAAACGGTTATAAACTTAAACAAGAAACAAATGATAACGTATGATGTAGCCATTATCGGCGGTGGGCCGGCCGGATATACAGCCGCGGAAAGAGCGGGAGAGGCCGGGCTTTCAACCGTCTTATTTGAAAAAAACGC